>JALOPY010000122.1 GCA_025453735.1 bacterium
GATCTGAATCCAATATGAATTGGGTCGGCATCTCATGATGACGGGTTTGATATTGAAATGTAACGGACGGGCATGAAAATCTTTGACAACGCCGATAATGTTGTACCTGGCATCATCGGGACCACTCCATACCTGGGGCACCTGTTTGCCAATCGGATTGGCCCAGCCCATTTGTTGCACAAAGGTTTCATTTACAATCAAGGCGGTAGCGGAATCGCTCCCAAACGTTCTCGAAAAATTTCGCCCTTGCACCATACGCATCCCCAACACATCGATGAAATTATAATCGACTTCGAGAAGCTGGTAATGCACCAATTTCGCTTCGCCATTGTCTTGCTGAAATGCGATGCACCAATTTCGCTTCGCCATTGTCTTGCTGAAATGCGATTCCCGTCGCCCAATTGATATTTATCGGCAGCTCACTGGAAGTCGTCACATCGATGACTTTCGGAATTTGCAGCAGACTATTTTTGAAGGCTTCGAAATTGTTGGTGAGCCCTGAATCCGCCTGTCGCAACACTAAAATCTGTTCCCTGTTGAATCCCAGGTCTTTGTGTTTGATAAATCCGAGCTGCCGAAAGATGACGAGCGAAGCGATCATCAACACGATGGCGATGCTGAACTGGAATAGAACCAGCACATTCCTGAGATTCATGCCTTTTTTCTGATCCGTATTTTTTTGCCGTAGAATGGTTACAGGCTTCATCGCAGACAGTACCATCGAAGGATAAATTCCAGAGATCAAACCCGTGCCGATGATAATGACGATTAATCCGAAAATCCCCATTTTGTTTAGAAAGAAATTCCAGGCAATCGTTCGCTCGACAAAGTGATTGAACGCTGGCAGCAGCATGGTTACCAGCGTCATTGCAGCAACAAAAGCCAGCAGGGACAGGAACAGCGATTCTCCTGTAAACTGCCAGAACAATTGGTGCCGCATTGAGCCAACCACTTTTCGAACCCCGATTTCTTTGGCTCGTTTCGAGGCATTGGCGGTCGCTAAATTCACGGCATTGATGCAGGCGATCAAGAGCACAAATATGGCAACGATAGTGAATAATCGAATCACAGCAATGTCTGTGGGCACGCCGAGCTCGTAGCGATAGCCCGAGGTGAGATGAACCTGGTGCAGTGGCTGCAGAAAATATTTGAAATTCAGTCTGAATTCCCAATCACCATGTTTTGTTTTTAGGAAGTCATTGAGTTTTTTTTCAAATACCCTGACGTCGGAGCCAGGCTGCAATTTAATGAAGGAGTAGTAATTATCCCAATTCCAGACATTCAATCGCCTGGCACGATCATCAGGCTGAAACTGACTCGCAAACGGCAGAATCCAATCAAATCGAATGTGAGAATTTTCAGGCGCATCCTCGGCAATGCCAGCGACGGTAAAATCGCCGAGCGAGCATGTCAGCGTCTTTCCCATGGGATCGTCATTGCCGAAGAACTTTTGCGCCAGCCGCTGGCTGATAATGATGCTTTGCAGGTTATCCAGAATTTTCTCCTGGTCACCTTTAAGCAGCTTGAAAGAAAAGATGGTGAAAAAATTTTTATCAGCCAATACGCCAGCTTCAAAGAAATGCATGTCATCTTTTGACAGCAACAACTGATTTGCCGAATTGAATCGAGTTGCCGATTCAACTTCAGGGAACGCTTCCATTAGCGCCGCAGCCAGTGGCGCAGGTGTAATTGCCAGCATGTCCTCCGTCGTGCCAAACTTTTCACCTGGCAATTGAAAAATAATGCGAAAAATACGATCGGCGTTTTGGTGGAATTTATCAAAGCTGAGCTCGTATTGCACAAACAGCATGATGAGAATAAAGCAGGTCATTCCGATCACCAACCCAGCTATATTGATGAACGAATAGCCCTTGTTTCTCTGGATATTTCGAAGGACTAATTTCAGGTAGTTGTTGAACATTTTTTTCTCCTTGTTTTGCAGAGCGCAGAGGGCATGGCGCATAGCGTGTTTCGTGAAACGTGAAACGTTAAACGTCAAACGTGAGACGATAAAATCGGCGTCGGACATCTCAGGTAATTTACGCCATGCTCTATACGCTCTGCGCCATGCGCTTATTCATATCTCAAACTCTCCACTGGATTCGCCAGCGCCGCCTTGATTGCCTGATAGCTCACTGTCGCCAGGGCAATCAGTAACGCCAGAACCCCGGCAAGAATAAAAATCAAAATCCCCATATTGATGCGATAAGCGAAACTCTGCAGCCATTTATTCATAACCAAATAGCCCACAGGCCAGGCAAGGATGGCGGCTAACAGAATCCATCGGGTGAATTCTTTCGACAAGAGGAGAATGATTCCAGGGATGGAGGCCCCCAAAGTCTTTCGCACACCGATCTCTTTGGTGCGCTGTTCCGCCATGAATGAGGCTAAGCCAAATAAGCCCAGGCAAGCGATGAAGATCGCCAGGATCGAAAAATAGCCTATCGTTTTTGCCACTCGAATTTCCTGATGATACATAAAATCGAAATCTTCGTCGAAAAATCGATATACAAAAATCTCATTGGGAAAAATCGATTGGAATTTGTTTTTGATGAATTCTAAAGTCTCATCAATATTTTTCGAAGCAATCTTTATTGATAGAAAGTCCCTGGTCCGTCTGGCGGGATTCGGCTCGCCTGGGGGGAATAGCACCATCGGATTGATTTCAAAACGCAACGAAGCGTAGTGAAAATCCTTCACCAATCCGATGACCCGAAGATTGCGCGCAAGCCGTTTGCCAATGGCACGATCCCAACCCAGACGTTTCAGGGCGGATTCATTGATGATGCAGTTGATGATCGAATCGCTGGGCTCTGTGGTCAAAAAATTCCGTCCCTCGATCAGTTGGATTTTGTAGGTATCTAAAAATTTGTCATCGATGCGATTTATATTCACATAAGCTCGATCCCCTTCATTCGATCCTTCCCAGCCCATGACGACAATCGAGCTGCTGTTGAAACTCGGAACGTCCTGTGAAATCGAGGCGTTGATGATGTAGGGATTTGCGAGCAATTCGTTTTTGAACGCATGATATTTGCTGATAGTTTCCCGATCCATTCGGATCAATTGGGTGAGGAGAATCTGGTCATGATTATAGCCCAGATCGGTCGTTCTCATGTAGCGCATTTGTCGATAGATTATGAGCGTGCCGATGATGAGAATAATCGAAATCACAAATTGAAATACGACTAAAAATTTGCGGACAGAGGAATTACTGGATTGAGAAAAAGCTGGGCTTTTTAAAATAGCCGCTGGCTGAAACGCTGACAGATAAAAAGCAGGATAGCTTCCAGCAATCAAACCCACGATCAGGGCAATTCCGATCAAGCTGAACGAAAGTCGCCAGTTATCGATAAAATTTAGCGTCAGGGTTCTGCCAATCATGTTATTAAAAAGTGGCAGAAAAATTTCAGCCAGCACTGTTGCCAGCAGCAACGCTAGTAGGGCAAATAAAATGGATTCGCTTAAAAATTGTTGAATCAGGAAAAGCTTGTTCGCTCCGACGACTTTTCGCATCCCGATCTCTTTGGTGCGCCTGGCGGAACGGGCGGTAGCGAGGTTCATGAAATTGATGCAGGCAATTAATAAAATGAACAGGCCGATAGCTGAAAAAATGACGATTTTGCTCATGTCGCCTCGCTGACCGAGCTCGCCGAGGATGTTGGAATGAAAGTGAAATTGCGCCAGTGGCTTCAAATAGACAGGGATCTCCACATCCTCTCGCCAGTACTTTTTCAACACATCGTGAAGCTTAGTGTTCAGCTCCTCCAGATTGGTATTTTCAGCGAGCAGAACATAAGTGAAGTTGGCGATTTGAACCCAGCTATCAAAATAATCGTTCCCAGCGATGGCTTTGAAAGTCGGGTACGAGATTAAAAATGCATATTGGATATGCGTGTTGGCGGGACAATTTTCAATGACGCCAGTAACTTTGCAGTCGAATCTGTTCTCATATCGCATCACTTTTCCCAGCGGCTCCTCATCGGGAAAATATTTTTTAGCCAGCTTTTCAGATAGCACGATACAGTTGGGTTCGGCGAGCGCCGTGTTCGGATCTCCCTTGAGCAGTTTGTAACTGAACACATCAAAAAATGACTGTTCTGCCCACCAGCCTTGATCTTCTGCAAATTTTCTGTCATCACCAGCAGAGAGCAATTTGCCATTATCCATATTCAGAAATCTGGTGTATTGCTCGATTTCAGGAAAATCCCTGACCAGCGCAGCCCCGATCGGCAAATGCGAAAAAGCAATGAACCGACCTTTGCCATCGTAGTTATATTCCACCCGATGAATTCGGTCAAAATTTTGGTGGAATTTATCAAAGCTGAATTCGAACTGGATATATCGAGCGATGAGAATGAACAGCGCCATCCCCAATGCCAGTCCCGTAATATTGATGAACGAATAGCCTTTTTGTTTGGCGATGTTTCGGAGGGTGATTTTTAAGTAATTTTTTAGCATGTTAATGTTCCTTTGTTTTTGCATAGCGCAGAGCTCTTGGCGCATAGCGTTATATGTGAAATGTGAAACGTCAGACGTGAGACAAAAAAATCGACGTCGCACATTTCACGTAATTTACGCCATGCTCTATGCGCTCTGCGCCATGCGCTTATTCATATCTCAAACTGTCCACAGGATTCCGGTGGGCTGTCCGAATCGCCTGGTAGCTCACGGTTAACAGGGCGATCAGCAGGGCGGCGAGTCCCGACAAAATGAAAATATCAATTCCCATCGATGTTCGATAGGCATAAATTTGAAGCAGCTTCAGCGAGGCAAAATATGCCAGGGGCCAGGCGATGAGATTGGAAACGACCACCCATCTGGTAAAATCTTTGGAAAGCATAAAGACCATTCCTGACGCCGATGCCCCGAGCACCTTGCGGATGCCGATCTCTTTGGTCCGTTGCTCTGCCATGAAGCTCGCCAGTCCGAACAGCCCCAGGCAGGAAATGAGAATGGCAAGGATGGTGAAATAGCCTGCAAATTGACCGATCTGGTGTTCGGTTTGATAGGAATGGTCCAGCGCATCATCTAAGAAATGAAAATTTATCGACGAATTGTCAGCATCAAATTTTTTACAAATGCGTTTGATATATTCAGTCGTTTCGGTCACGCTTTCGGGTCGGAGCTTGATAAACATCCAGTTCTTATCCCAATCGGGACTGCCGCCGATAACAAAAGGTCGCAGCGGCTGGTGCAGCGATTGAAAGTGATAATTTTTTACCACGCCAATGATCCTGCCTTCTTTTCGGAACACGCTTAGTCGCTTGTCGATGGGTGAATCCATACCCATGAGCTTCACGGCTTCTTCATTGACAAGGTAACCTTCAGTCAGGTCGGTGGCGAACTCTTTTGAAAAAGCCCTGCCACTGATGATCTCCATGCCTAAGGTTTGAAAATAATCGTAATCCACAAATTCGAAATTCATGCTGACCGTTTCGTTAGGATTTTTTCCATCCCAATCCAGGGCGCTCACTGAAGAGCCAATATTAGCTGGATGCTGGAGGCTTCTGGAGATCGATACAATTTTCGGATTTTGCAACAGCTCATGTTTGATCGTTTCATACTGTCCCTGCATATTCCCGATCATACGGATGCACAGGACATCTTGGTGTTGATAGCCCAGGTCTTTATGCTTGATGAAGTTCATCTGCCGATAAAGAATCAAGGTGCTGATGATCAAAAAGATCGAAAGCGCAAACTGGGCAACGACCAACACCTTGCGGAAAGTCGAGCGCCTGGCACGGTGATGGCTCGTTCCTTTCAAGGTCTGAATCGGCTGGAATGAAGACAGGAATAAAGCAGGGTAGCTGCCAGATATGATTCCTGTAACAAGAGCAATCCCAATCACTCCCAGGATAACGATTGGCTGAAATACTAAATTCATCGAGAGCTGTTTATCCATCAACCGATTGAAGGTGGGCAGAATCAGTCCCACCAGCAGTACGGCAATTATCATGGTGATAAGGGCAATCAAAATGGATTCGCCCAGGAATTGGAGCACCAAATTGGATTTGTTCGCCCCAACAACTTTGCGCAAGCCGACTTCATTGGAACGGGTCGCTGACCTGGCAGTGCTGAGGTTCATGAAATTGATGCAAGCGATGATCAGAACAAAGAGCGCGATGATGGAAGAAATTTGTATCAAACGGATGAGTCCACCGCCCCCTGGCGCATACAGATGCAAACGGGTCAGGGGATGGAGACGGAAATCCACCTGTATCTTATCCGTCGGATTGTATTTTTTAAACAGGTCATTGATCTTTGGGGCGACAGTTGCCAGATCCGCAGATTCAGCAATTAGAATAAAAGTTTGAAGTGGATTCCCGCCCCAATGGGTTGGCTCGTTGCCCGATGATCCGAACTGCCAGGCGAATGGGATAATACAGTCAAATTGCAGAGAAGAACGATGGGGCACAGCCTGGACGACACCCGTTACGACCAGATCAGACTGACCGTGCACATTCAAGATCTTTCCAATCGGATCTTCTTCACCAAAATATTTTTGCGCCATCCTTTCAGTGATCACGATTGAATTCAGATCTGACAAAGCGGTTTCAGGATTGCCATTTATGATAGGGAATGAAAATACTTTGAAAAAAGCAGGATCGGCTAATCCGACGGTGTTATTGGTGGTACTTATTTCACCCTGTTTCACCAGAATATTGGCTGCCTCTTCATATCTCAACGCATCGGCAACTTCGGGAATTTCATTTTTCAGCAGCCTGGCAAGCGGATAATAAGAACCCGTATGAATGCGAGACCGTCCATCCTGGTATTTCAATTCGGAATAGACCTGGTAAATCTGGTGCTTGTTTACATGGAATCGGTCAAAACGGATTTCATCCTGTACCCAGAAGAAGATGAGCAGGCAACAAGCCATTCCGACCGCCAGTCCAATAATATTGATGGCAGAATAGGTTTTGTGGTTTTGGATGTTTCGAAAGGCGATTTTCAAATAGTTTTTTAACATGATGTTCTCCTTGTTTTGCATGGCGCATAGCGCATAGCATTAAAAGTGAAATGTGAAACGTCAAACGTGAGACGAAAAAATTGGCGTCGCACATCTCACGTAATTTACGCTATGCGCTTTGCTCTTTGCGCCATGCGATTACTCATACCTGAGCGACTCAACTGGATTCGCCAGCGCTGCTTTGATCGACTGATAACTTACTGTCAACAAAGCCACCACCAGCGCCAAAATTCCTGACAAAGCAAAAACTTCAATCCCGAGATTCGTTCGATAAGGAAAATCTTGTAACCACTGATTCATAAAATAATACGCCACTGGCCAGGCAATAATGTTGGCGATTAATACCCACCTGGTATGTTGGCGATTAATACCCACCTGGTAAATTCTCTGGAAAGCAGCATCACAATTCTTGATGTGGAAGCGCCCAACACTTTGCGGACGCCGATCTCTTTGGTGCGCTGTTCTGCCATGAACGACGCCAGCCCGAATAAGCCGAGACAGGAGATAACGATCGCCAGCATGGCAAAGGTGCGGACGATGTTCGTGGTTCGGTCGATCCAGCGATACATTTGATCGTACGCCTCGTCCAGAAAATGGAATTCAAACGGATAGTTCGGATTGAATTGGGTTGCCACATCTTTGATAAATGCGATTGTCTGCGGAACGTCCTCTGTATAAATTTTCAAATACATGAATCGATAAGGACGAATATCAGGATTATTAAAAATCATGATCGGCTCGATTGCTCCCTCAAAGACGGGCTTGAAATGAAAGTCTTTGACAATCCCGATAATGTCGAGTGATATATCATCACGATAGATTCGATTGCCCGAAGCGGCTTCCAGACCCATGATCTGAGCAAAACGCTCGTTGATGACGACAACCGCCTGATTTTTTGATTCCTCAGAAAAGAAGCGACCGTTTGCCAGCTCAATCTGAAAGGTCTTCAGAAAATCGGCATCGACCTGGAAATAAGTGACCAATGGATTGATGTTGGGATCTTTTCCCTGCCA
>JALOPY010000123.1 GCA_025453735.1 bacterium
CATTTTCAGATCGATTAAAGCAACAGCCACCTGATCGGTGCGAGCCAGCTCCAATCCCTTAGTCCCATCCTCTGCAGCGAGCACTTGATAATTTTCCGATTCCAGAATGCGGCGGCAGCCTTCTCGGATGCCCCGCTCATCATCGATCACTAATATTTTGAGTGGTTCCAAATTCGACCTCGATTGATATTTTTTTTCAAGATTTCTATGATATTCTTCTTAATAAAAAACCACACCCAACTCTTGCAACCCTTCATCCAGATCCTTTTTAATCAGCCTAATCACTTCAGGATGATTGATCGGAATCTCCTCCAGCGTCTTCCGAAGCTCCGTCGTATCCAGGCAATAGCTTCGATCACCTTTTTGATGATGATAGCTGAAATCCACTTCGGGATTGCCAGCAATCAAGACCATCATCGTCCGCACCATATCGCCCAGCGGCTTACGATCAATATGGCTATAAACAAAATCAGCTTCGATGGAAGTGACTTTGCCGGGATCAGATTTTATTTTCAGTTCGCCTCCAGCCATTCGAGCCGATTCAGCCAGCAGCGGCAATCCCAATCCGACACGGCGTTCGGTTCTGGTCGTGACAAAGGGATCAGTGACCGTGGCGACCATCTTTTCATCCATGCCCCTGCCATTATCCAGAATTTGAATTTTCAACAGATCATGCACGATGTCTTCAACCACGCTGATCTCGATTCTGGTGGCGCTGGCTTTCAGCGCATTCTCGGCAATGTCCAGGATATGTAATGAAATGTCTTCCACTCATCATTCCTATTCCAGAATTTTTCGACCCTGGGAATTTGTCAAAGCCAGCTTTATTTCTTCAAGAGTCGGCTGCTCGATCAAAAACCTGGTTCGTTGGCGGCCGATCTCATTCGGATAGTGCGCATCGGAATTTTTAATCAATGGAAAACGATTGGCATCTGGAAACATCGCCCTGGCTTGTTCCAGGCTCGTCTGATACGAAATTTCCAGTGCATCCAAAGGCAAATCATCGGGTATAAAACCTAACTGGCCGATCACACTAAAGCTCTCCCGATCGACGTGCGAGGCAATTGCCAGGCCATTCAGTTGATGGACTTCAGCGACCAATTCTTGAAATGAAAACGCCGACGCTCCAAATAACAGATGCTCGTTAAATCCCTCTACCTCATCATTTTCATTGACGATCACCTGCTCTTCGATGGCTCGTTGATCGATGCCAAAGGACATTAAATTTTCATAAATAATTTTTTGAAACTGAGCCATCGATTCCATTCGATCAAATAGCGCCAATAGATGCGCTTCCTCAGCCGAGGCGACTTCCATTCCTGCCAGCACCGTCAACGGCTTACCCTCCGCCGCCTTCATCGCTGCCAGAATATTTTCCGAGGCGTTATGATCGGTAATGGCGATGAGGTCCAAGTCTCGTTCCATCGCCGTCGCTACAATTTTTCGCGGTGACATATCGAGATCGCCGCAGGGCGACAGGCACGAATGAATATGGAGATCAGCCTTATAAATCTTCAGCATCAGCGACTGCCAGAAATTCCCAGTTTACACAATTCACAGATCAGCTCGAAGGCCGTGGACTCGCTGGTCAAAATCGGAACGCCTTCCTCCTCAGCCTTTTTGATCGTCTCTGGCGCGGGCTGTTTGCCATTGATGAGAATGATTCCAGCCAGTTCTTTCAGCGTCGCTACAGCAACGGTATTTTGATGAATCTGCAGAGTTATCCAGACATCGCCTTTTTTGGCGTGCGCCATGACATCGCTCAACAGATCGCTGATATAGCCACCTGTAACTTCAACGCTCAAATTCGACGCTGGCGTTTGAACTCTCATTGGAATTTTTTCAATAATATGATTCAGTTTCATGCTGTTCTCTTTAATTTTTCAAGCGTTAAAAAAACACAATCATCGATGGAAGCCTGCCCTAAAACGACATCTTCTGCTAGCGTTCGGCAGTCTGGCGCGCCGCAGGCAGAGCAATTTTTACCAGGCAATGTCATCAGAATTTTGTCTCGCTGCTTTAATTTTTGTATTGCTTTGCCAGGATCAGAATCTAACGGAGGCAAAGGATTTGGCAAAATTTCTGCCTGCAAGTTAAAATAGCCGCCGCGATACAATCGCAACGCCATTTCCCGGCTGACACGAGTATGCTCCCCAAACATTTTCACCAGCCTCCGCACTTTTCGCCGCGCCTGATGTCGATTTTGAACCGTCAGAGAACCGCCAATGCAGCCATCGGGACAAATAAGACATTCGAGAAAAACGATATCATTCAATCTGCCAGCTTCAACATCATTTAATACTCGAATGACATCATGGACACCAGACACTGCGAGACAATTTTCCTGACGAATACCCATAATTTCACCGCTGCTGATCGCCCAGGCGATGCCAATCCCGCTGGATAATTGCAGAACGATATCTTCCTCCAGATTTTTTAGCGCTTCCAATAATCGACCATAGATATCAGAAATGGGGATTGCACCATCGAGGTTCGATTTTTCGAGTCCCACGGGATGATTGATCGAGATCATTTTCGCGGGGCATGGCGTAATATGCAGAACACCAATTTTCTCTGGAGGTATTTCTCGGGATTTTGATGCTTTTTGACGAAACTTTTTCGCGGCTGATTCACGAGGAATTTCCAGCTTGACCAAATTTTTAACCAAATTGGGATACAACATCGCAATCAAACGGACAACGACAGGGCATGTATTGGAAATTTTGGGAAATGGTCCTTCGGATGTGTCTAAATATTCTTGCAGCGCATTGGTTGTTAATTCACAATCCCAGGCTTCATCAGCAACATACTCGAAGCCAATTTTCTTTAGCGCCAGCAGGATCTGGTTGGGAAGCACATCAGGGGCAAACTGGCTGTACAACACTGGCGACGGCAGCGCAATGGCGCATTCAAATTTCTCAAGATCAGCATAGGAAGTCGTTTCAGAAACAATGGCATCATGGGGACACAGACGAAAGCATTCGCCGCAATCGATACATCGTTCATCGTTAACGCGAGCTTTGCCATGAACCACGCGGATCGCTTTTGTAGGACAGGCTCGCATACAGGTTCCGCAGCCGACACATTTTTCTTCAACGAAACGAATGGAATGACGTGGTTTTTCCATGTTGAATTCCGTCTCCCGCGATATGCTCGCTTATAAATTAAAACTCATTGCAACTTTTGTTCCCTTGCCCACAACCGAAGTGACTTCGCAGCCATCAGAATTTCTTTTGATATTGGGAAGCCCCATTCCCGCGCCAAAACCCATCTCTCGCATTTCTGGCGTGGCAGTGGAAAATCCTTCCTGCATTGCCTGATCGATATCAGCGATACCTGGTCCCTCATCTTCGATGGTAATCTTTATTTTTGTGGTATCGATTTCACAGCGCATGGTTCCTTGCCTGGCATACATCACTACGTTCATCTCTGCTTCATACGAAGCGATTGCCACTCGCCTGATGACGTCCTGCGAAACACCGATCTGTTTCAGAATATTTTTAATCTCGCACGAGGCTTCCCCGGCTCGGGTGAAATCCCATCCCTTGATCGAATATTCCTGAATGAAAGTATTATCTGCAGCCATCTTTGCCCAAAATCTTTCTCACCTGTTCTGTTACACCGCACAATCCCTTATTAAATAATAAGCCACAAGCATCGTACATGCAGAAATTCGTCGCCAACAAGGGAATTTTTTTGGCGTTTGCCACTGCAATCATATCCTGATCCGGGCGTTTCCCGCGGACAAACAGGACTGCCAGGGCATCCGCAATTTCAACGGTCCGCAAGGTCTGTTGATTTGCCAGTCCCGTGATAATCAAACATTCGGGTCTCGTAAACGCCAGCACATCACTCATCATATCTGAAGCGCAAGCAGAATGGACTTCCAGCGATAAATCCGAATCCTGAGTCAACAATTCAGCCTGCAACGTCTCTTTCACTTCTGCCAGGGTCATGAGCGGCCTCTTGTTTAGTGATGATACTAGTTATTGTTCATTACCAGGCGAACAGGACGTGCGAGATGTATAAATCAAAGCTCTATTATAAACATTTTTTTAATATTTGTCAAGCACTATTTCTGTGAGAAAAAAAGCAGTTTTCGGTCTTCAGTCTTCAGTCAGCAGTCAGCAGACAGCAGTTGGCAGTTGGCAGTTGCAATTACCAATCGGGAGAATCACGTCTCATACTGCTTATGCGAATCGACAGCGGGATATTCTCTGGTTCACCGCATCACCTGAGAAATCCGATACCAAAATATATCTGCTGGCGCCTGATGACAAAGTCAATTATGTTCGCCGACAATTGCCCATAACACCCAAATTATTCTGGCAATATGCTGCACATTCTATCGAAGGAATTAATCAGGAATATGGCATCGCGATTGGCGATATTGATAGCGATGGCGATGATGATATCTGCTCCATTAATACTTCCGATAAAAATCACCTTCTATTGTTCAATGGCAATCGGCAAATTAAAGTCAACGACCATCACTGAGGCGGTGGCTTGATATATTAGCCCGAGAGGATCTAATTTTTTTCTGAATCATTTGGTTGAGTTCTTTCCTTTGGTTTCAAATTTCATCAACTTGTTTAGGTTGTAAAATTACAAAAAAATCGCTTCAATGCATGCATAAAATTGTTGCTTTTAAGCCACTGACGGTCAATGGGAAGCGCTAACACCGCGATCGAATACAGCAACTGTGTAGGGCAGCTTTGCTTCGATATGCTCTAATTGGATCATTTTGAATTCAGTTGGCGAGAACTCAGGAAAAAACGCATCGCCTTCGATCTCCTGTTGAATGGTGGTTAAATAAATTCGATGGGCAAGCGGCAATGCCAGCCGAAAGATCTGCTCGCCGCCGATGATGAAGGCTTCGGCTTCGTTTAAGGGACAATTTTCCAACGCGTCTTGAAGGTTGCAGACAACGATGCAGCCTGGAGCGGAATAATTTTGCTGGCGGGTGATGACGATATTGGTTCGCCCTGGCAACGCTCTGCCAATGGATTCGTGGGTCTTTCGGCCCATAATGATCGCATGCCCCCAGGTGATTTCTTTGAATCGTTTTTGTTCGCCGGGGATGTACCAGGGGATTCGGTTGCTTTCGCCGATCACGCGATTGAGCGACATGGCGGCGATAATTGAAATGAGCATAAGTTCCTCATGTGTAGGACAAGTTGGCAACTTGTCCTACAGTTGTTTTTGAACCTTCGATAGCTTGATCCCTTCCTTCCACGCCAGAATGAATCCCACGAAAAATACCGGGAAAAAATTGATGGCATGGACCACGATGGCGTAAGTCAAGCCCACGGCTCGCGGCACCTGGAATAACTCCAGCGAAACCTGGCACAGCCAATGATAGGTACCGATATAACCTGGCGACGAGGGGACGACTACGCTGATCGTCGTAATCACCAAGAGTACCAATCCCGCGGTCATGTTCAAATCATAATCAGCGACCAGGTTGAACGTGTAAAAATTCAAATACAGCACGCCCCAATAGCACGCCCAGATGAGAATCGACAGGATAAAAATGATCAGGTAATCGAGGCGGCTATTCATGGGCTTCAATCCGTCGAGAAACGAGCGGCTCAGGCTCTCGACTTTCTCGGTTAGCTTGTGCGGCAGAGGTTTCAAAATTCGCTGGAGGAATTTCATGGTAGCATTGGTGTAAATTTTCATCAATACCAGAAACACGAATAAGCCGATGGCGAATGCGAACATCAGATAGCCGCTTTTTTTCACCCAGCCCGGAAACGGGTAGATGATCAGCGTGAGCGCCATGATGAAAACGAGCGACAAAATATCCACGATGCGCTCCACCACGATCGTCGCCATTGTTGCCGAGACTGCGATGTTTCGTTTGCGCCCGACCAGATAGGCGCGCAGGAACTCGCCGAGATGCGCGGGCAAAATGTCATTGGCAGCATAGCCGATCAATAGCGCGGAGAATAAATTTCGAACCGGAACGTTCTGTACTGGATTTAACAAATATTGCCAGCGAAGACTGCGTAGCCAGTGGCTGGTGAAAATGATGATCAATGATGGAATCAGCAGCCAGTATTTCGCTAGCGAAAATGCCTGCTTCATCTGGTGAAAATCCAGTTGCCGGAATGCCAGAAATAAAAACCCTATGCTAACCAACAGCCCGAGAATAATTTTTAAGCCGTTCTTCGTTTGTTTCATACCCATCTCCCATCCTATCCAATCGAGTTGCGAATGATTTTTACACTTTTTTCAACATGATCAAGAAAACGCTCCGGATCAGCAATACGATGCGGCAGCAGCTCCAGATTCAAAATTCCGTTATAATGATATTGTTTTAATTGCCGAATATTTTGTTCAATGGGGACTGCTCCCATCCCCAGGGGTAGGTGCGTTTTTTCATCCCGACAATCATGGACATGACAATGAATTGCCTTTTTCAAAAATTCAGGCGGCGGGAACTGCGCCTGCAATCCCCGCTGGTGCATGGCATTGGCGTGCCCAAAATCCCAGCAGATGCCCAAATTGTTATCATCGAAATTCGATAAAATATCGAGAATCTCCTGGTAGCTATCGCCGATATGGATTTTATCGCCGTCGGAGCGATTGCGCAAAATTTCCAGGGCAAAATTTGCAGGAATTTCTGCCATAAAATTAAGCATCTGACCCACATAGTCCACAGTCTGGGCGAAGATTTCAGGACGTGGCTGACTTTTTGAATTGAGGGGATGAATTATCCATAACGGCGTGATATGGAGTTCTTCATTCATAAATTTTGAAATAGCAGCCATGTTTTCCAATTGCGGAGATAAATCTTCGGGGAAACGAAATCTGCCGGGCGCATGAAAAGTGACCTGAAATCCGCTGCCAATCAGTTTTCCGATGGCTTCAAAAAGCTGGGGGAGATCGACATGTTCTGTCAGCTTAAGCTCGATGCTCCCGATGCCGATTTGTTTGAATCGGGCTAATGCCGCATCGATATCGGGAATCGCCACGCGCCAAATTTCAGGCTTATTGGGATCCGGCATCCCCAAAATGACCTGCCAGAAAAATGAAACTTTGACGGAATAAAATAAGAAAATTGATGTTGATATGCAAGCTTTTTAACAGCAAATTTTCTGTGAAATGAGGAATAAAAAAAAGCAAGCCTTATTAAAAATTGGCTTGCATCTGAAAATAAATTCCAAATTCTAAAAGACAAATGATAAAGCATCCAAAACATCAAAATTTAATTTTCAAAAACGAACGAATTACATGTTCATGCTAACTCCACAACCTCAATTCGTGCTCGATATCCCAGGCGCTGTAAAAAATCTTCACAATCCTGCCAGGTGAGCCCAAATGCTTTGACATTGGCTAATCCGATTTTTGCAACGATATCGCGAATATCGTCAAAATACGGTTCTTCAAAATCAGCATTCATCATGGCTTGTTCAGCCCAATCAATTAATTCGGGAAGGTCGATTCGATGATTCAAATAACCAAGCATTTTATTAACCAAAATTTTTCGTGTGACCATTCTATTTACCCCAATTTAACGTGTCCCTGATCGATTGGGAATTTGATGTGTATTTCAACTAACCGATCCTGATCATCATAAATTTCTTGATAAAATTTTTGAGTCTCTTCATATTTATCAACTTCTTTTACATAACGAGCTTTCCATCCATTGCGTCCTTCGACTTCAAAAAAATAACGGCGACCATCATCTGGCAACTCTTCCCAGTCTGGGAATTTTCGCTCATTCGCTTTTCGTTTGGAATAGTCAATCAATATTCTTGAATTCCTCTGATTCCGTAGCATCGCTTTTCATACCAGAATAATATATCATAATTATTTTTCAAAATCAAGCATGAATTTGTCACGCGATAAAAAAGCATCCGCCTACTTTTTTTGCATGATGAACAAAAGGCAATTGATTTGTCCGGTTGCCTTCGGAAATTAAATTCATGATTTCAGTTTTAGAGATCAGGATTCATTTAGATTTTGTATTTTGGAATTTCGCTTCAAAATCAATGTTTCTCCTTCCGCAATGCCGCAGCCATTTCTTTGATCTCACTCAAATCCCGCTGCATTTCACTCCAGCCGTACCAGAGCGAATAATCGGGATTGGCATGCTCCCTGGAACGCGCGCATCCGGTGCTCCAGAAACATGAGAAATAGCTTCTGCTCGATCACCGTGGGCGCATCGTGGAAGGTGAGCAAATCCGGAAATGCGTACGCATAGCTCGCTGGTTTTTTAATGATGCCGTCCTGGTACAAACCAGCAACGATTCGAAGCGCCTCAGCCATCAGGCGATCAGCTTCCTTGATCATATTGTCGCCTTTTTCCAATTCCCCTTTGGCGAAATTGAGGGAGTGACACTGGTTGCAGGTTTTCAACATTTTATCCCGCTGTTTCTGCCAATCCTCTTGCGTCAATCGGGCGACTTTTGCTGCTTTCACCACTTCCAGCCGAGCGGTGGGCTTGCCATCGGGATCAAGCACACCGAGTCCCTGTAGAATTGTGGCTCGATCTGTAGCCCATTGTTCGTCCTCAGGCATTGGCAAACGAACTGCTAAAAATCCCCACGCCGTCATAACCTCGTGATCTCCGTTTTGAAAATGGCATGTCTGGCATTTTGGCGCCGCGACGGTTTCGGGCAGGACTTTGTTCTGTTTCAACAGATACCGAACACCATGCTTGGAAGTCGAATACATTTCCCACTGGGGATGATCGATGCCCATGTGACAGGTCTGGCAGGCTTGCGGCTCCTGAGCTTCGGCTTTGGAGAACAGATGTCGGGTGTGGCACGCGTCGCATGACGCGCGACCGAATCCAGCCCCGGTTTCGCTCAGCTCCTTCATTTCAGTTTCTGATTTCAGACCGATTTTGTGGCAGCCGCCGCAGCCTTTCATACCTTCCATCAGCGCCATGGGTTGCATGTGCGCGGTCGGCATCGCTTTCATCGCCGCCCAGGCCAGGGCATGTTTGCCTTTTTTGAACTGCTCGACCTGCGTGTCATGACATTCCCCGCAAGTTTCGGGCGTGGGAATTTTGGCGTTCGCCACATCGTACGGGTCTTTGTGCCCATCCCCATGACAGGTGTAACAGTCGACATCGTTCTGACTATGCTTGCTCAATTGCCAATCGGATACGATGTTGGGAGTGTTATTTTTATGACAGTCGATGCAGGTCTGACTTGATGCGATGGACGTCCAGCCAAATAGAATTAAACTGACGATCAGAATGTTGATGAATTTGGATTGCATGGTTCATTCCTCCCGCTATAATGGTAAAAATGGAAAGTGATCTAATAAATTGATTAATTCTTATTTTTCGTCCAACGGATAGAAACAACCCAACGGATGAAACATCTTCTATAACATCCGTTGGCTTCATCTATCCGTTGGGCAAATAAAAAATATTAGTGGTGCATAAAATTAAACTCATCCAATAATTCAAATCCTCGCTACTCCCAAAAAAACCGCGTGCAGCACGATGATCATCACCAAAAAAACGTTTCGTGCCGTATCGGCATTCAATCTCAAGAAACGATACTCCAAAAAATTGCCCTTGCAACTGCCGATGCAATCGCCACAAAGCGTACACGAGCTCGCTGGTTTTTGTCTGATAATATCATCCAGTTGCAGCGCATCGTAACGGCAGACTGATGTGCAGGCGCGGCATTTGGTGCAGCCATCTTTGATTCGGATGCGGAATGGATTCAGTTTCCCCAGCCAGGTCGCCAGAATTCCAATGGGGCAATAGGTGAGGCAATGGGTCATCACTCCTTTTTTCCGCGACCAGAAGACCATGAAACCGATGCCGATTAATCCGAAAGATATGCCGAGGATTGTGGCAACAATCATTGCGATGCCAAGCCATTTCAAAATCAGAGTAAAGATGATAATAAAAATCAGCATTCCAATCTGCATCCATCTTCGTCCTTTGAAAAAATCTCGGGAGACTTCACGATGTCGTGACGCCAGATTATCCCACGCGCCGATGTAGCAGAGATGACTGCACCAGGCTGGTCCCACGAGCAGAACCGTGCTGACGAATAACATAGGCATGAAAAATCGTTCACCTCGGAATAGCGGTCCCGCAACGATCATCACTGGCACAGGAATATGCAGCTTCCCGGTCATGAGAAATTTTTCAAAGCCGATCAAGCCGAAAATAATCTGGGAAAAAAAGACGATGGAGAAGAAGAGCCAGATGCGACTTCGCCATTGGGCGGATTGAAAAGGATCGAGCATCTTTTCAACGATCCAGCGAGCGTAAAAAGCCAGGGCAAATATTTCGATCCAGCCCATCGTCGGAAAAAATCGCTCTAATAAAATCAGGGGATTTCCAGCTTTAATTTGAACGATGTTCAGCAATAATGCGGTCAAAAGAAAAGTAATCGCAGATATTATTTCTGATTTGCCAGTGTCAACAAATCGTTGTTTTAATTTTTTGGTTTCAAAGACCAATGCCGCAAGTGCGGTGAAAAGCGCCACACTTCCCAGTATGATCACCAGGCGAGTCCAAGCCTCCCCATTTGATTGTCTGATGTGAACGATTCTCAACGTGGTTTGAATCCACTCCATCGCAGCAAGGAGCAGCAGCACTTGAAAAACGATTGCCACCCATCTTCGTTTGATGAGCAACAAAAAAGGGAATAATAAGCAAACGATGGCCAAACCAGTTTGATTGGCGCGTGAAAAATGGGCAGCCATCTAATGAAATTCAAACTTTGCTACTCCAAAGAGACATACTAACAAATTAATTTTAATGGTAAATTCAAAATGAGAAGTAAGAAAATTTCAATCGTCAAATAATAAATTCCAAATAAATAACAATAACCAAATTTTCAATGACCAACCTCTGCTACCCTTTGATCAAAAAGCAGA
>JALOPY010000713.1 GCA_025453735.1 bacterium
TTTTTCGTACTCTATTTTACGATCACGTCGAGCGAGCTGTTTTGCAGGAAGTTCGATCCCTATTTTGGCGCGGGTACTGGCTTTGGCGCAGATACGGTGTTGCTCTGGTCCCTGGGCGCGGTGCTGGTCACTTTTGTCGGCGCGATTTTTATCAAGCAATTGTGGTGTCGCTACCTCTGTTTCCTGGGCGCGGCGAGCAATGTTTTTGTGAATCTCTGGGGAGCGATTCTTGTTGCGGTAGTTTATTTTGGTTTATCATTCGCAGGAGTAAAGCTCTCTTTGATCTGGCTGATCGGTGGAATTGTTTTCGTTGGATTTCTGGTCGAGGCGGGAATGAAAATCACAGTCGATCAAAACGCGTGCACCCAATGCGGACTTTGCACGATTGCGTGTCCCCAGGATATTCGGGTGCAGGAATTCAAAAAAGTCGATCACCCGGATTGCGTGATGTGCACCGAATGTATCGCCGCCTGCAAAGAAGAGAAAGCCGTGGGTATCAACGGCTCGTTCAAGCTGCGATTTTTGCCGCACATTCTGGTCGTCGCGCTGATTTCAATGGGATTCATTCTATCGTCAAATTATGAATTTACCACGCTGGAAAAACGCTGGGGCAAGTTCGAACAATTGCAGCAGCCCGCAATTTATCAGCAAACCGGACTGAAAAATGTCAAATGCTGGGGCAGCTCGATGTCCCTGGCGAATGCCCTGCAAAACAAACATGGCATCTACGGGTTGGACACTTATGCGAAATCCCATTCCGTGACGATCTATTATGATTCGACTGAAATTTCAGAAGCTGAAGTGAAAGGGGCGCTGTTTACTCCAAGTCGTTATAAGACCCGGACGTTCAAAGATTATACTCCTGATTCATTAACGATTTGGGAGGTTGGAATAAATAATCTGTTTGACCGGGTGGATCAGACTAACCTGGTTCGGGCATTGCATCAAAGCAATTTTATTTTTGGCATGGAAACATTTTATGGAGAGCCAGTTCTGACGAGAATCTTTTTTGATGCGGATAGCCTCGATCCCGCCGAGATCAAGCCGATCATCGAGGTCAAAAAAATCGAAACCGAAGTCGCCGGGAAAAAACGGGTCTATGATCTGAATTTTAAATGTGAGGGCAAAGGCGAGATCACCGGCAGCTGTGTTAGACTTCCAGCGGAATATGTTCACCCGCATGGATCAGAAATTTAATGATTATGCGCAGCAGGACGAATCAAAATTGCGCATTTACGAGATCGGCCTGCCCAATGCGGATAATATGTTTATGCGAAGCAAAATGAAATTTCTCATCAGCCACATTTCCGCAGATGACTATATCATGCGTTTTCGCACGCTCTTTACCGATCGACCCGTGGCGCAAATCTTCTTCCACCCGGATTTTGTGGATACGATGAAGATTCATCAGATGGTGCTGGCGGATACATTAATATATTTTACGTCTGACACCACAACAGCAACAACTCCGAATGTTTTTGAATTCGAATATCCAGCACGGGTTATTCCTGTTACTGACGTGACTGTTATGGAAAAATAACATTGGAACGTGACCGTCACCTTATTAGAACGCGGATGACGCGGATGCAACGGATTCTCGCGGATTACTTCTTCTCAATATGAAAGGCTGAATAATAATAATCGAATTCAATGCTTTATTATATTGCTCAAAAAAAATCCGTGTTAATCCGCCTAATTCGCGTCATCCGCGTTCCAGTTTGATTGAGGATGGAGCTCATGCTATATGAGCTCCCCAATCGCCTCCTCAACCATATCAAGAACCGTCCTGTTTTTCACCAGTTCCATCATGTTGTTATGATCCGGATATAACGGGCGATCTTCATCGAGATGTGCGACCACCTTTCGGATCGCCTGGTGCGCGGCTTGCGTTCCCTTGCCGAATTGAAAATCTCGAAAATCCAATGCTTGCGCGGCTGCAATAAATTCGATTCCCAGAATGCCATACGCATTATTCAAAATCTGTTTTGTTTTTAGCGCGGTATTCATTCCCATACTCACAAAATCTTCCTGATCTGCAGCAGCCGGAATCGACTGAATGGAAGCCGGCATAGAGAGAATCCGTTGCTCCACGATCATCATGTCAGCCGTGTATTGACTGAGCATGTGCCCGGAAAACATGCCTGCGCCTTTGGTGAGAAATGCGGGCAAACCCACGCTCAGCGCCGGATGCAGCAGGCGATTCAGTCGCCGCTCGGAAATCACACAGACCATGGCGATGCACGCGCCCAGCATATCCAGCGGCACGCTGATCGGCGATCCCTGGAAATTCGCTCCGGTGAGCACGATGCCATCATCAGGAAGGAACAGGGGATTATCGCCAACGCCATTCAGCTCGATCTCAAACTGGCTGCGCGTCCAGCGAAGGTGATCCCGCGCTGCGCCAATCACCTGCGGCGTGGAGCGCATGCTGTATGCATCCTGCACTTTGACTTTTTTCTTGCCGCTCAATAAATCCGATCCCTCGATTATTTTTCTAATATTTTCTGCCGATGTGACAGCGCCCTGAAATCCCCGCAATCGATGCAGCCGGGGATCGTACGGTTTCATGTTCGCCATCAATGCTTCCAGGGTCATTGCCGCGGCGATCTCCGCCTGCTTGAGCCATCGTTCGGTCTCATAAACCTGGAGGCAGCCCATTCCGGAAATTAAATTGCTTCCGTTGATCGCAGCGAGACCATCCCTGGCTTTTAATCCTGGAATCGGAATGCCGGCTTTTTCCATCGCTTTATGACCAGGAAGCCGTTCTCCCTGGAAAAATGCCTCGCCTTCGCCCATCAGCAGCAGTGCAATCTGGCTCATCGGAGCCAGGTCCCCACATGCGCCGACGCTCCCTTTTTGACACACGACTGGCGTGACGCCTTTATTGAGCATATCGATGTATGTTTGCGTAATTACCGGACGACAGCCAGAAAAACCATTGGCATGGACGTTGATTCGTGCCAGCATTGCTGCCCGAACCTCTTCGATTGGAACCGGCTCTCCGATTCCAGCCGAATGATTATAGATCAAATATTTTTGAAACTGCTGGATCTGGTCGTCATTCA
>JALOPY010000124.1 GCA_025453735.1 bacterium
TTAGCTGAGAAAAGCTTTGACCTGGATGATGAATTCCCGTTCGCGTTTCGGCCAAAGAAAAAGGTCGCTGTTCAGGATTTGATGGCAGTGCTGCGGGATCATTATGTTGGAACAGAACTGGACAAAACAGGAGGCTATCAACTGGGAAATCCTTATGATCTGAATGGCTCTACGATATGCGCAAGCTCGACACAATACGGATTCGTGGCCCAATTGCGGACCTGGCTTCCGGTGGAAATCGGAACTGTGATCTGGCTGGCACAATATCGTCCTGATTCGCAGCCATTTATTCCCTGGTACCTGGGCATCAAGGCTATTCCTCCTGGATGTGCTTATGGCGATTACCAGTCCGCACTGGACCAACATTTCGATCCGCCCAAAAATATTCATGAACGAACCGATATTCATGCCTATTGGGCATGTGTGAATCTTGCAGAAAAGGTTGATGGCAATTATGGAGTCCTGATCCAAAAAGCACGCGCACAATGGGATCCCATCGAGAAACGACTGTTTTCAGATCAGAAAGGATTTGAAAAAAAAGTAGCCGGAATCTATAAAACGGATCGCGAAGATGCCATTGATTTATTGACTGAATATACAAATGGATGGGCTGAAAAAATATTGAAGATGACGAAAAAACTTGAGCAGTGATCGAGTTTAATTATTGTCGCCCAATTTTAGAACATCGCTAAATGTTCATTCATTCGGACTGGTGCGATTCCTTTCGATGGGATAAATTGACGAAATTTTTCTTGACTTTAATATCAAAAACCCTTATATTTCGACCAATCAAAAAACCGGCGGCGTAGCTCAGTTGGCCAGAGCAGTGGAATCATAATCCACGTGTCCGGGGTTCGAATCCCTGCGCCGCTACTCTTGTTTTGTGGCGAGAAAATGATGATGGTGATTTAATGCGAGACCTTTCGATGTGGAAGGTCTTTTTTGTTTTTAGTCGAGTGGTTGAGTGCGTTGAGTCGTTAAGTGAGGAAATTTTGAAAAGAAAATGACTGATCTATTCGAAAAATTTTCTGATTTTATTAATAAGAACCATCTCATTAGCCCAGACGATCATGTTCTCATCGCTGTCTCTGGTGGGATTGATTCCGTAGTCCTGTTGCACCTTTTTATTCGATACCAGGAATCGATTCCCCTGAACCTGGAAGTGATTCATATCAATCACCAATTGCGCGGCAGTCAGGCGGATGAAGATCAGCAATTTGTAACGCGACTTTCAAAACAGTATCATCTTTCAGTCACTTCCAGGAAAATCAATGTTCCAAAATTTATAGAAAAAAAGGGGATTTCCCAGGAAGAAGGTGCACGATTTTTGCGGTATCGCTTTTTTAAGTGGGCGCTAAAACGAACCGGAGCCGATTGGGTTGCATTAGGACACCATGCCGATGACCAGGTGGAAACAGTCATCGATCATTTTTTGCGGGGAAGTGGTGTGAAAGGTTTGATGGGAATGCCAATTCGGCGTGACAAATTCATTCGTCCACTATTATTTGCAACTCGCAAGGAAATTGAAACTTATGCAAAGGCTCATTCGTTACATTACCAAGTTGATTCGACCAATGAAATGACTAAATATCGCAGGAATCGCATTCGGCTGGAGCTGATTCCTTATTTACAGCAACATTTTAATCCAGCCATTTCTGATGTCGTGCTGCGAACCGCCCAGATCATGGACGAGGTTGAATCATACATGCAAGAACAGGCTGGAAAGGCTCTTGAAACCTGCCTGGTTAATTTTAAAAAACATAAAATAGTTCTTGATATTAATACATTTTTAAATTATTTTATAGCCATTCAGAAATATATTTTGTATCAGATTCTTGACCGAATCGAACTCCCCCGTTCAATTTTAACGTCTGCCGGGATGGATCGAGCCATGCAGCTAATTGGAACGAGGGTGTCCGGAAAAAGGATGATGCTGACTGCTGATTGGCAGCTATCAATCGATCACGAGTGTCTTGTCATTCAAAAAATCCAAAATTTAATACCTGAATTAGCAATCGAGCTGGACAGGATTTATGAATTAGGTAACGGAGAATTTGAATTTCAAGCGACACTAATTGACAGGGAACAACTGCCACAGCAGTTTTCAATTGATCGAAAAATTGAGTATATCGATTATGGTCGGATAAAAGGTCCGATGGTGATTCGGAATTTTCAAGTGGGAGATCGATTCCACCCGCTAAACCTGAAAGGCACCAAAAAACTATCAGATTTTTTTACCGATCAAAAGATCCCCTTGCATCAACGAAGGGATATTCCCATTCTGGTGTGTGATGCCGGAATAATTTGGATTATCAATCACCAGATTGATGATCGTTTCAAAATAACTGAATCCACCAGGCAGATTTTAAAATTGCAGGTTAGCAAAAAGGTAGAGGTTTAATGAGCACAGACGAATGTTTTGAGAAAGATGTTGAGAAATATAGTGAGCTCATCAGTGAGGAACAGATAAAACGAAGGGTAAGCGAGTTAGCGCAACAGATTTCCGAAGATTACCGGGATAAATGCCCAATCTTGATCGGGGTATTAAACGGAGCTTTTATTTTTTTATCGGATCTTATTCGGGAGTTAAAAATCAGTTGCGAGGTAGATTTCGTGAAAATATCGAGCTATGGAGGCGGAAGGGTATCCTCCGGGCAGATAAAAGCCAAGAAGCAATTTGACAGCCATGTTGATGGAAGACATATTCTGGTCGTCGAAGATATTGCGGATTCTGGCAGGTCGATAAAATTTTTAGAGAACATGTTTGAAGGATCACAGCCAGCTTCGCTGAAATTTGTATCTTTTTTATTAAAGGAAGGGACCGCAGTTGTGGACTTCAAAATTGATTACGTTGGTTTTACGATTCCGAATAAATTTGTTGTTGGTTATGGTCTGGACGATAATCAGAAGTACCGCAATTTACCGTCACTGTATTGTATTGAATAAAATAGATTGGGAGTAGTAGTTATCAATGAACAATAATATTTTTATTTCAGATAGCATGGATGAACAAAAAAAAACACGGGGACAGAGCAAAAAACGAGCGAATCCCGATAGCGATAATCGGAAGAAAAAAGATGATAATTTTCAATGGCAAAAAGCCACGAAGACGTTTTTGTTCTGGTTGATTTTTATTATTATTACAATCTGGATAACGCAAAAATTTAGTCACGGGGGAAGTGAAGAGTCTGAAATTGAATACCCGCTCTTTAAAAAATACCTGGAAGAAAAACTCATCGAAAAAGCAGAAATTCGTGGATTAGAGCTTCATGGCGTTTTGAGTTCACCCCAACAGGATCCATCTCGATCTCAAAATATGATTCGTGAATTTATGGTTGTATTGCCTCCCAGGGAAGTTGATATTGAAACAGCGAATAAATGGATCGAGGATTATGGAGTTCCACTGACTTTCAAACAAAGGACAATAAACTGGTGGGGATACTTATTACAATCCGTTCCGTTTATATTAATTATCGTTTTCTGGTTTGTCATGCTGCGTCGGATGCAGGGAGGAGGCGCGAAAGGGATATTTTCATTTGGGAAATCCCGAGCCAAACTGCTCACTGAAAATAAGATGAAAGTCACTTTTGAAGATGTGGCAGGGGCTGATGAGGCAAAGCAGGAGTTGAAAGAGATTATCGAATTTTTGAAAGAGCCTGAGAAATTTCAGAAACTTGGCGGCAAAATTCCCAAAGGTGCATTACTCTTGGGTCCTCCGGGAACCGGAAAAACATTATTGGCAAAGGCAGTGGCTGGTGAAGCGGGAGTGCCGTTTTTCAGCATGTCCGGTGCTGATTTTGTGGAGATGTTCGTTGGCGTGGGCGCTTCCCGTGTTCGGGATTTATTCGAGCAAGGCAAAAAGAACGCTCCCTGCATTATTTTCATTGATGAGCTTGACGCTGTGGGACGACACCGCGGCGCCGGGCTTGGCGGCGGACATGACGAGCGAGAGCAGACGCTGAATCAATTGCTGGTCGAAATGGATGGCTTTGAATCCAATGAAGGCGTCATTTTAATTGCCGCGACCAATCGCCCGGATGTCCTGGATTCTGCCCTGTTGCGCCCGGGTCGATTCGACCGCCAGATTGTGGTGGATCGACCGGATGTTCGCGGGCGAGAAGGAATATTGAGGGTTCATACTCGAAAAATTCCACTAGCGAATAATGTTAATATTTCGGTTCTCGCAAAAGGAACACCGGGTTTTTCTGGGGCTGACCTGGCAAATTTGGTAAACGAGTCCGCACTGTTAGCCGCTCGAAAGAATAAGAAGAAAGTCGAAATGGTTGATCTGGAAGAAGCAAAGGATAAGGTGTTGATGGGGACGGAGCGGAAAAGTCTGCTAATTAGCGATGATGAGAAAAAAAGCACGGCGTATCATGAAGCCGGGCACGCACTCGTCGCAAAGCTGACGCCGGGCTCGGATCCTATTCACAAAGTGACGATTATCCCGCGCGGTCGGGCACTGGGTGCGACAACAACTTTGCCGATTGATGAGAAGCATAATTATTCCAAAGATTACTGTGAAAGATCGTTGATTCATTTGTTAGGCGGAAGAGCTGCGGAAAAAATCGTGTTGAATCAATTGACAACAGGCGCCGGGAATGATATCGAACGGGCGACAGATATTGCTCGTAAGATGGTATGCGAATGGGGTATGAGCGCGAAGCTGGGTCCCATGACGTTTGGCAAAAAGCAGGAGGAAATTTTTCTTGGCAGGGAAATTGCGCAGCACCGCGACTACAGTGAGAGAACCGCCCAATATATTGATGAGGAAGTGCGAGACATCATTGAAGTTGCCGCGAACACTGCTGATAAAATAGTTGGTGAAAATTTGGATAAATTGCATGGACTGGCTGGCGCTTTATTGGAGCGTGAAATTCTTGATGGTCCGGAAATAGATGAAATTCTTGAAAACATCGATAAAGAACGGTCAAAAAACGGAAAAGGCAAAGGCAAAAAAAAATCAAAATCAAAAATTGACCTTGCTTAATATAGTGGAAAAAAGAAACGTAATTTTGAAGAAAAAATTAACAGGGTCAAAAAATTGCAAAAAAAATAGTAAAAAATAGTATTTTCAGGCGACCTCAATTCCAGGCATTGAGGTCGTTTGTTTCACAAGCACAAAGACTACAACTGAGGAGAGTTAGCGATGATGGGCATTGTGGTTAGTGGGTTGATTAAATTCAGTTATGGTTTTGAAATTTACAAAAGCACGCTGTTTCATAAGACCGATGCCATCGGTCATTTTGCTTCGTTTCACCATCCTTTCAATCAGACATTTCCAAATTTACCAACTCTAACGCCAATACTTTTGGTTATTCTGTTAAGCCTTATCGCCATTGTTATCTTTTTTTATCGCTCTTCCGGATTGATGAGCAAAAAACTGCTTTACGGATTGATCGTCTCATTCATCCTGATTTTCGTGTGCGTTAATGGATGGCTTGTTTTGAAAAATCGTCCCCCGCGAGTGGATTTTCGCCTGACCTTTCTTCCCCTGCAAACCGATTTGCCAATGCAAGATTCGGAATGGATGGCCACTGCATTATGGACAATGGTTGCCAGGAACATACAAACTTCAGTCGCCGAAAACGCCATCATCGCGCCATCGGAATGGATCTCCGAAATCGCAGCGATGGATTCTATTTATCATCCTAATCGTAACAAAAACTTTGCTGATCAAAATAACAATGAATATTTTCTATCGGGCAAAATTCAGGCAAACGAATCGCTTCCAAATCTAAAATTTGAAATGATCCGCGCCTCGAACAATGCTATTGAGATCAGGGATAGCCTCCGATTGACGTTGCAAGAATTGCCAGAGATCAGCAAAGAAATCAGTCGTCGAATTTTAACTTATTTTAAGTTGAATTTGAAGGAAGCAGATTTAAATCTTTCTTTTGTTTCCGCTCAATCATACCAGGAACTTAGCGACGCTCAGCGTTTCTATTGCAACCAGGATTATGAATCAGCAGCAAAATCAGCGCAAAAGGCAATCGCGATAGATAGCAATTTAATTGATGCCTATTTGTTAATCGGAAAAAGTTATTTCATGTCCGGCGTGAAACGAAAAGAGCTGGGCGAATCGCCAATTGAAGAATTTGAATCAGCGCAAAATTGGCTTTCACGAACTATTGCAAAGGATTCCACGCAAAGCGAGGCTTATGTTTTTCTTGGCGAGTATTATATTTACCGGGAACGCTGGTCTGTGGCTGAGGATATGCTATCCCGGGCGTTTCAACTCAATCCAAATATTCCGCGTCTCTACCTGGCATTGTCTCGTTTGCATGAATTTCGGTATCAAAAATTAGGATTTAATAATGAAGAAGAATTGTTTCGGCGAGCAATCTTCATCAATCCTCGCTATGAGGATGGCTACCTGGTTTTAGCGGATTATTATCTTTTTGATAATCGCAGGCAAGCAGCTATCGCAGTTCTGGAACATTATCTTGCCATCAATCCGAATTCGGTTCCAGCGTTGATGGCGTTGGGGAAAATATATTTAGTTAGAAATGACATTGTAAAGATTATTGAAATATTTAACCGTGTGCTCGAATTGCAGCCGAAAAACGCTGATGCATTTTATAATCTTGGAATACTCTATTACAATGCCGAGGATTTTGAAACTGCGGAAAAATTTTTCATGCGGGCAATTGATCTGAACAACCATCTGAACGCCAACCTGTACCTGGCTTATCTCTATGAGGCAAAAGGGAATTATGAAAAGGCGATTGAATTTCTGCGGCGGAGAATTCGATTCCGCAAGGGTCAGGACGATGAATTTGCCGAGGAAGCCAGGAAGCATTTATTCAAATTGATGCATGGTGATACCACAACAAATATATCGAACGCAAAAGACAATGAATAAACTACTGGACAATCACCAAAAGTTTCTGCTAAAATGCGGAGAAAAGATTCTCGACCTTTCCAGCCGGACACATGTGATGGGAATTTTGAACATCACGCCTGATTCATTCTCTGATGGTGGAGAATTTTTTACTGTTGATCAAGCAGTGAAGCGGGGCGTCCAGATGGCGGATG
>JALOPY010000125.1 GCA_025453735.1 bacterium
TAATTTTAAGGACATTATACTTATTGGTTACTAATTCCCTGATACTTAATTTAAAAAATTTTTCAATAAAAATCCCATGATTAACTAATAATGAAAAAAAAGGCTTTTCAGAAAATGAGTTATGAAAATTTTTAGAAATAAATTTATAAAATTCTGTTTGTGATAACCTTTCAACTTCATCAAGCCATCTTGCTCTATCTTTTTTTTCATCTGAGTTTAATCTAATTTCAACAGGATACCTAGCCCAATAACCCCTACTCACACTATTGGGATATTTATGATATTTTTTATTAAATCCTATAAGTTTTTTAGTTTTCTTAATCATAATCAAATTTAAAAAAGAGATTTAGCATTAAAAACAAGTCCATTAATGACCGAATTATTTTTTATCATAGATGAGCTTGATATCCAAACCAAATTCGAATTCTTTTTTAATTGCTTGATATAACTGAATTTTCTTTTTGGAATTTGTAACGATTGAAATAATTTTATTTTTATGGTTCTCAGGCATTTGACAACCCAAGATTACACTAGCAATGACTCCATTGGGTAACTCATAGAGCCCAGGCCCTTCTACACTTATTATTCTCCATTCTTCTTCATACTCCCAACAATTTGATTTAGTCAATAATGCTTTATTTAGCCATGTGCTATCAAAAAAATTTAGAACAGGCAATTTTTTTTGATATGTTACTTTTTTAGCTTTATTCAAAAAGGAAATAACTTCATTTCCTTCGAATTCAATACAATAACCTTTATGACTATCTGCATAATGTGACCACATCAGAATATCATCATTTTTCCCACTCATGCAATAAACACCTGTTTTAATTAATTGACTTCTTATTGCTTTTTTCATTCTTTCGTTCATATAAAGTCGGTTTTTATGTTTTCCTTCAGCTAACTGCTTTTCAGTCAATTGGTTTATTTGATCAAATAGTGCTTCTGGATACTCGTTCTTAAAATATTGAAATAGAAATTGCCTAAAATCATTTTCATTACCTTCTATCAGCACTGGAATTCGGCAATCGAAGGGATCATTGAACTCCAAGGGTGAAGGAACATATATTATTCCATTAGAAATTATTTGCTCAGTATATTCATCAAACTTTCTATATTTATATAATTTTTTCTCATCCATACACATTCCTACATTTATTTGAGGATAATTTATTAAAAAAATCTTTAACATTAATTTGATTGAACCATCAATTTCTCCATCAACCACAACTCCAACACCGCCAGCGCCCACAGCCGATGCGAGAAATTCGCCTTCTTGCTCTGATGCTGATCCATCAAGCCTTTGATAAACGCAGGATTGAACAGCCCTCGCCGTTTGATCGCCGATTCGGATAGCTGATCACTGATGAACTGTTTCACTATAGCGTTCTCCCGCATCCAGTTTTTCATGGGGATGCTGTGGCCCAGCTTGTCCTTGCGATAGACGATGTCGTGGGGCAGCACGTTTTCCATGGCTTTTTTGAAAATATATTTGGTATCGGAATTGCCCTTGATTTTCAAATCCGCTGGAATTCGGGCGCAATACTCGATCAGGCGGTGATCCAGCAGCGGGAATCGGGCATCGATGCCGAAGTGCTTGAGCAGCCCGATCCTTCGGAGGTAGAATCCCACCACAGTCTGGTAATCGCTGTACAGAGAACGGCTCAACTGATCAGTCCCGTCCGCTTCACGGTTGAATTGATAAATATCTTCATAAGGATTATAATCCTTTACTTGATCCCACAAGTGATCCGTCATCAGCGCTTTCAGCTCCTGGGGCGTGTAATAAATCCGCCAGCGATGGGAAAACAGCTCGCTGGGAAAAGCATAGCTCAGGGCAAACCGTTTGGCTTTGACGACAAAGTTCTTCTTTTTATCCGAATCGGGCAGGTGCGAGGCGGCAAACAGCACGGGCTTGAGCAACAATCCTGGCACTTTATCCGCCCGCTGCGCCATCTTATCGGCTTCATAGACAGGATGCCCGCCGTACAGCTCATCGCCGCCATCGCCTGTGAAAATGGCTGCGACCTCGGACTGCGCCTGCCTGCCAAGCAGATAGGCTGCAATATTAATGCCCAGATCGCAAAACGGTTCATCCTGGAGCCTGACGATGTCTGCCATGAGCTGGACATGGTCGGGCTGGTATTCCACGAGATTGTGGCTGGTGTGGTAATGATCGGCCATGATTTTGGCGTAATGGGATTCGTCAAACGATTCGCTACGGCAGCGGAACGAAAATGTGCTGAGCTCGCCCTCGGCATGTTCACTGGTGAGGGCGACCATGGTGCTGGAATCCATGCCGCCGCTGAGGAACACGCCTCGGCTGAGGGATGCATCGAACTGGTCTTTCACGGCATCCCGCATCAGGCTGAGCAGGCGTTCGGCGACTTCTTTTTCATCGGTCTGATCCTGCTCGGCAAATGATAACTGCCAGTAGCGCTTCAGCTCGGATGTGCCATTTGCCACGATCAGCAGATGCCCTGGACGCAATTTGTGGACGTCCTTGAAAAAAGTGAACAGGGCAGGATTGTAGCAAAACAGCAGGAACTGGTACACCGCCCGATAGTCAATCTCTTTTCCCACATCGGGATGATTGACAATCGCCGCCAGGCTGGTGCTGAAAATCAGTTGGTCGGCGGATTGATGAAAGAACAACGGCTCGATTCCCACCCGATCCCTGCCCAGGATAGTTCGCCCGTTCTTTTTATCATAAATGGCAAACGCAAACTTGCCATTCAGCTTTTCGACAAACTCATCCCCGAATTTTTGATAGAGCTTCAAAATCACATTGGCAGGGACATCATTTTCACAGTCACATTCTTTTGCCAACTCCTGGCGATTGTACAATTGCCCCTGGAAAACGGCGGCGAGGGATTTGTCTTTATTGGTCACTGGCTGAGAATATTCTTTCGGCACCGACGGCAATGCCTGGCAGCCAAAGCCGATTTCGTTATCCAGATAGATTTCAGTTCTATTGAATTTGCCATCGGGGTAGTTGGACATTTTGTTTATAATTTCTGTAGAGACTTTTGCATTTCTATCGTTTTTGATTATTCCCCAGATCATTCGTTCTCCTAATGTGTAAAATTCCAAAACTCAAAAAACAAAATACAAATAAATTTCAATTTCAAATTTCCAATATATCAAACTTCGGGGAGGTCGGATAAAACCCAAAATGCAAAAGCAAAGGACAAATTATTCTCAATAGCCAAATTTCTCAATTTTAAAAAGATTTGGAGTAAATTCACTGTGTGAATTTATGCTTTGTCACAGACAAAGCACTCCAAATTTTGATTATTGAAATTTAAGAATTGAGATTTATTTGTCATTTGATTTTTGTCGTTTGGAATTTTCTCCATTCGATCCACTTACTTCCGAACCATAGACCTGACTCCATCCAAAATAATCCCCATCTCCTCTCGATCAAATGTCTTCATCGCCAGAATCAGGATGACGTAAATCACTCCCGTCAAAATCGCCAGCGGGATCATCGGAATGGCGCTGAGATATTTGAAGGCGATAAAAACCACTGCCGAAGCGAGCAACGGCTTCACTGCCAATTGCAGCACAGGCAGCTTGATCTGATGACGATATAAATAAAGGATCGCCCCGCTGAAAATCAGAAATTCAGCGATGACGGTTGCCACGGCCGAGCCGTTGTAGCCGTACAACGGGATCAGGAAGAGGTTCAAAATAATTTTACTGCCAAGCCCGCCCAGTCCGAGGAACATGAGCACCCGCTGACGGTTCATGGAGATCAGCGTCGAGTTCACGATCCAGTTGGGATACTCAAAGGCGATGCCGAGAAACAGAATCTGCAGCGTGACCACGGCTGGCGCAAATTCGCCCTTGAAAAAGAAATTGATGAAAAAATCTGAAAACAGAATGCCGTAGGTCAACACAGGCAGTCCGCCGATGAACATGTATTTGACCGATTTGGTCGCCAGCCGCTGATGATGGCCTGGATCCGTGGTGTACAGCTCGGACAGGCGGGGCAGAATCACCAGCCAGAACACCGTGGGGATGATGGTCACGCCTTCGTAAATGCGGAAGGCGGCGTTGTACAGCCCGACCTCGCTGAAATTTCGCATCAGCGACAGCATCACCGTATCAACATAAGCGAAGATGGTGAGGATCACAAAGAACAGCCCCAGCGGCAATGCCTCGAGCTGCAATTTTTTCATCATGGCCAGATTGTATTTCAGCCTGATGGGGGCGATTTTCCAGCGCAGGATCACCATTAAAAATAAAAAATCGAACAAGCGAATGGCCGTAAAACAGATGGCAAATGGCAGCAGCGATTTCCAGTAGAACAATGCCGCCAGCCCCAGCACCAGCAGGGCAGTGCGCTCGAAGATCACCAGAATCGTGTCCCAGCCGAAAAAGTCATGCGCCTGAAAAAAGATGCGAAAGGTGTATTTGATGTTTTTCAGGAACGCTGAAAACGTCAGGATGTAAATCACCAGTTTGGTCTGGCTGTCGTAGCCCATGAAGCTGATGATGATCATCATGGCGGCGAAGATGGGAAACCAGATCAGGATTTTCCAGACCAGCAGGTTGCCGATGTACGGCTCGGTCAGGCTTTTATCCCTGGACACATTGCGCACGCTCAGGTCTCGCAGCCCGAAGTCGGTGAACATTTCGAAGATGGTGGCGATGCTGAGCGCCGTGGTAAAAACGCCGTACTCTTCCTTGCCCAGCAGCCTGCCGACAAACGCCAGCAGGATGAACAGGAAGAAGGTCGTGGCTGTCGAGATGCCAGAGTAGATGATGTTTTTGACGATGTTGTATTGTTTATTTTGCACTATTAAAATTTTTCTCCAACGGATAGAAACAACCCAACGGATGTTATTTTTTTGAACACGGATTGAACTGTTCGAACTGATTTGAACAGATTTTTTATGATGGAAAAATCCGTTCTGATCCGTCAAATCCCTGCCTGCGGCAGGCAGGCGTTCAATCCGTGTTCCAATTTCTATTTGAAAACTTCTTCATTATTTTCAGGAACTTTTCTTCTCTTATTATGTACATTAAATGTAAGTCAAATGTCAATACATCTAAAATCTTTCAGGAGTTCAGACATGCCCAGAACTGCAACTATTCAAGCACGAATCGATCCTGACATTAAAGACAAAGCTCAGGCAATTCTAAATAAATTGAATATTTCATTATCAGAAGCAATCTCACTATATTTGACCCAGGTGGCTCTGCATAACGGCATTCCATTTGAGATCAAAATCCCCAATGAACTTACTGCTGAGACAATTCGCAAATCAGAAGCTGGCGAAGAGCTTCACCAAGTCAATAGCGTCGATGAATTATTCAGGGAGCTCGAAAGTTGACCATACATTATACCAGTCAATTCAAGCGAGATTATAAAAGAATTCAAAAACAAAATAAAGCCCTTGCCAAATTGAGAACAGTCATCGAGATATTAGCAGCAGGAAATGAGCTTGAGCCAAAATATAAGGATCATCCACTTTTTGGCGAATGGAAAGGCTATCGAGACTGCCACATTGAATCTGACTGGATTTTGATCTACCAACGATCAACTGACTTACTGACCCTACAAAGAACAGGTTCTCATTCTGAGTTATTCAAATAAATCTCTCCAACGGATTTTATGCTTTGAACACGGATTTAACTGATCGAACTGATCTGAACGGATTCTATTTGACATAAAAAAATCCGTTATGATCCGTCAAATCCGTTCAATCCGTTCCATTTTTTATTTCAAAATCCCTTCAATTCTATTTGCCAATTTATCCAACGCCCCTGCCCACGTATATTCCTGCTTCAACAATTCAAAATCACTGGCATCGCATGGCTTGTCTGCTTTCAATGCCTCGACGATGGCGTCGGCGAAATTTTCGATGTCCACCACTTTCAACGTGCGGTATTTTTTCGGAACGGCCCGTGACGCTGGTTCGGTGGCGATGATTGGTTTGCCACAGGCGAGGGATTCGATCACTTTGGTCGGCATGCCCCAGCCCTGCAAAATCGGCGAGATCATCACGTCGCATTTTTTCAGATTGTCCTCCAGATGCTCCACAAATCCCAGAAATTCCATGTTGGGATGATCGATGTCTTTCGGTGGATTGGCGCCGATAAATTGAAATTTGACATTGTGATATTGGGCGACCACCTGATCCACGACCTTGTCCCGTGCCGCATACACCGCATCCCGATTGGTGGAGATATTATAATTACCATAAAATAGCACGATCTTGGGATCATTCTTCGGCGGATCGTAATAGGGATTGAAAATCTTCTCGTTAAAACATTGGGGCACGACGTGCATTCTGTCCCGACTTTTCCATCGGGTGTAAAAATCCGCATCCTGCTCGGAAATCGGCACCAGCAGATCACATTTCTTGACGCCTTTTTTCTCGTACCAATACACATACGGAACAAACAGGTAGCGGCGCTTGTCCTGCTTCGCCTTGCCGAGATACTGACGAAATTCGATATTGTGCGAGCAATAGACAAACGGGATGTTGTATTTCTTTTGCAGCTTGAGTCCGTAGATGGCGCTCAAGCCGTAATCCGTCAAAATCACATCATGCTTCTTCTGGGACAGCAGGTTCTCGGCTTCGAGCAGCATCTGCTGGCTGGCAATAAAATAGCTGCGCATGGAAAATGGCAGCTTGATTTTTGAATCCACGCCTTCCACCCGCCATTCAAATTTATCCTCCAAAAGGGCATCGCCAGGATGTCCCGAGCCTTCGAGATAAATCAGGTCGATATGAAATCGCTTCGCCAGGTTAGTCACAAATTCCCCGCCACGGACGCCTGCGCCTGTGTAAGGAACGTGGGGGTCGTAAACACTGATATAAAGCATACGCTTGTGCATTGATTCATCTTCCTTTAAATTTAAATTCCAAATCACAAATCCCAAATTTCAAATAAATTTCAATTCCTAAAACTCAAATTCCAAACCTATCGTGTTTTGGAAATTGAAAATTTGATTTTGGAATTTATTTGGAATTTGTCTTTTGGGATTTGGGATTTCTTTCTGGAGATTTAG
>JALOPY010000126.1 GCA_025453735.1 bacterium
CGGCGATCCTGTGACTGCCTCCGGCTGGATTGATGCCAATACTTCAGATCGACGTCTTTTATTGGTATCTGGTCCGTTTACCATGGCGTTTGGTGACACGACTGAAGTCGTTGTCGCAGTGTTGGGCGCGCTGGGTTCTGATCGTCTCTCCAGTGTTTCGGTGTTGAAGTTTTATGACCGGTTCGCGCAGGAAGCCTTTAATGTGTTGTTCGAACTGCCCAAAGCGCCACCATCACCGAAGATGATTGCCACCGAAATGGATGGCAAAATATTCCTGAACTGGGGATATGATGCAGCAAGCGTTTCCGCAGTTGAAAATTTTGACGACAAAGGCTTCGTATTCGAAGGGTATAATGTCTATCAAGTACCCACCGCTGGCGCGGCTGTCAGCCAGGGTATCAAGCTAGCGACGTATGATGCTGTCAATGAAGTGACATCCATTACGCAAGAATCATTCGATCTCGCATCGGGATTGGTGCTTAATCTGCCCGTGCAGCTTGGCAAGAACAGTGGCATCTCCCGGTCGCTGTATGTTGATTTCGATCGCTTTCGCCAAAAGCCGCTGGCCAATGGTCGAACCTATTACTTTGCGATAACTGCTTATAGCTTCAATCCAGATCCGGAAGCTACAATTAAATCGTTGGAAAGTACGTTGTCCGTTGTGTCAGTCGTCCCGCAGACAGCAAAGCCGGGCGTTCGTTTTGCGATTGCTTCAGGCGATACCATCGATGTCACCCATAACGGTCCCAGCGATGGGAGCGTGGTAGCACTCGCGCTCGACCCTGCCAAGATGACTGGCGATGATTACAAAGTCACCTTCGGTGAATTAGATGGTGAACCGATCTGGAATCTGTTCAATGTAACTCAAAATAAAAATGTTTTGACTAATCAAACCAACCAGAGCGGTGATGCCAATTATCTCATTACTGATGGGATTCAGGTGATCGTTGCTGGTCCGCCCGCGGGCCTCAAAGATGAAGGTTATAATTATGTCCCATCTGGCAACCGCTTTTTAACTGCGTTCAATGACGCTGCCGGCACAGGACCCCTCTGGCACATGGAAGGGTGGGCTGGCTTGTTTGGTTGGGCTGAAAATTTCTTCGGTACCGCCCTGCCAGCGACCGCTTTAAAGAATGTCGAGATCCGTTTCGCAGCTTGCGATGAATTTGGTGTTCCGCTAGATCTCAATGATCCCAACGTCTCGATGGCGTATCGGTATATGCGCGGTGTCGGTGCGACTTCCACGCCAGCCAAACCAGAATTTGCACCCTTCATCATCAACAAGGCTGGAGGTTATCCCTATCAGGATATGCGTCCGGTCTGCTTTGCCGCCTTTGATATGGAAAGCGATCCACCGCGCCGTCTCAACGTCGGCTTCAATGAAAACAACACCACTTCAGGTTTGGTCAATGGCGCCTGGATGCCCGGACGCTACGATACTGAGGGAGGTATGAATGCCACGCGCGAATTTATGTTTATTTTCGCCAGTGACTATTCCACCACGCCTCAGGATCTTTATACGACGAATGACATGCTGAATGGTGTAGTCAACACTGACCTGATGTATGTCGGAGTTCCCAGCCGCCGCGGCGCCCGACTGCCGCAAGCCGGCGATAAAGTCATCCTCAGCGCCAACCATGTCAATAGCGCTGCCGATGAGTTCACATTCAAAGCTGTTGCGCCGACATACGCACTGGCTGATGCTCAGGCAGATATCGAAGAGATCAACGTGTTCCCGAATCCATATTATGGTTTCAACAGTGTGGAGCGGACGACGTTCAATCGCTATGTAACCTTCAGTCATCTGCCGCAGAAGGCGACCATCCGTGTCTTCTCGCTGGCAGGTATTCAGGTGCAGGCGATTGAAAAAGACGATGCGACCCAATTTGCCACCTGGAATTTGCAGAACCAGGAGGGGCTGCCGGTAGCAAGCGGTGTCTATATTGTCTATATCGATTTGCCCGAACTTGGCAAGACGAAAACGTTGAAGATCGCACTGGTGCGCGAGCAGCAGTTCTTACCGATCTATTAAAATGGTGATTTAGCGTATTGATCATGCTAAATTGCTGCGCTGTGCAAAGCTAATGTAAGAGTGATCAAAAGAAAATAATTCATAAGGAGAACAATTATGAAGCTCTGTTTTAAACTCATCACATATATGGTTATTCTTACGCTGGTGCTGAGCGCTCAGGTCTTCGCAGCCGGCTCGAATCGAGCCGGCACCAACGCCGCGTCGGAATTATTGATACCGGTCGGCGCCAGGTACATTGCCATGGGCGGCGCCTCAGCAGCAAGTGTAAGCGGTCTTGATGCTCTATATTGGAACCCCGCAGGATTAGATAAAATGTCCCACATGGCTGGCGGTCTATTTTCTCACATGACCTATATTGCTGATATTAGCGTAAGCTATGCCGCAGTCGGTGTTAAATTCGGTGGGATAGGTTCTGTCGGATTAAGCTTTAAAACCTTAGGATTTGGCGATATTGCCATCACCACAGAGGATGCTCCAGATGGTACCGGTGCGCTGTTTTCACCACAGTTTATGACTGTTGGTCTTTCTTATTCGCGCGCGTTGACCGACCGGGTGTCTATTGGTGCAACAGCAAAGATCATCTCTGAAACGATGGATCGCGTTGCTGCAACGGGCTTCGCCTTTGATATTGGTGCGCAATATCAAAACCTGGGTGACATCAATGGATTGAATATCGGATTAATCATTAAAAATTTAGGTCCTGCTATGACCTACTCAGGCAACGGATTGTTGCGCAAAGCCGATCCATTGGACGTCAGTCGTTCCGCCTCATACTATCAAGTCGTGGCTGGAGCAGATGAGCTGCCTTCCACAATGGAGCTCGGATTGAGCTATTTAATCAATCTCGGTGAAACCAACAAAATAAGTGTTGAGTCTCATTTCGTCAATAATAACTTTGACGATGATTTTAATCGGCTTGGCGTAGAGTACAATTTTAACAATCTGGTATTTTTACGTGGTGGTTATGGCCTGTCCATGAATAACACTGAAGACGTCACCGGTGAAAGTGCCAGCATCTTTGGCTTAACCTTAGGAGCAGGGTTCAAATATAATTTCGGCGGTATAACTCTCGGCATAGACTATGCCTATCGCGCAGTAAATTATTTTAATGCTAATAACGTGTTTTCACTGGAGCTGTTCTTCTAAGGTAACAATCCAAAACACTTACTGAATGAGAAAGGGTTGAGGACTATGTTCCTCAACCCTTTCAGTTATTGGGAGGCGCGTGTCTTTATCAGGAGTTATCAGTAATCAGTAATCAGTAATCAGTTAAGAATTGATAATTGTCAATTGTCAATTGTAAATTGTAAAGAGCCAGAGGTCCATTACTAAAAGCGTTAATTTGAAAAATATCGATAATCCATACAACGGCGAATCGATGTGGTGTAATAAGCGCCGAATTAAATTCTGCTTTTCGACTAACAGGGAATTTACCAGTGAAAACAAATTCGAATCATAAAAAATATATTCTATTTATATTATTTATCCTCTTATCTTTCGGCCAGGCTGCGTACCCAGGCGATCAATTTCGTATCAGCCTGGACCACGCCCAATTTCTCGGCTCAGAAAACCAATGCTATCTGGAAATTTATTACTCCTTTCCGGAAAATAGTCCCCAATATGCAAAAGATCAGACCAATGAATTTAGCTGTGCCGTCTATTTTACGCTGAATATTTTCCAGGATGACGCTTTGTGGGCTACCAAACAATGGAAAATAGATAACACCTTGTCGGATACGACGATCCTGGATCAAAGCAAAAAACACCTGGTGGACTTGATCCGGTATCCTATCGAAGGTGGGCATAACTATTTAATCCATTTATTTGCGAGAGATTATCATAGCGGAAAGATCGATAGCGCCACGGCAAAACTTGCAGGCAAAAGTTTTGTTGAACGTCAGGCATGCTTAAGTGATCTGATAATCGCAATGAATATTCAACCTTTCAGCGGGACGAGTGATCCAAAATTCAGGAAACGGGTTTACGATGTTGTGCCCAATCCAGCTTTGACTTTCGGAAAAGATCTGCATGAATTATTCTACTATTTTGAAATCTATAATATGACTCAGGCAACTGCAGATAGTCAATACGCCGTTCTCTGGCAGGTTCAAGATTCAACGGGTAATGTTGTCGAAGATAACGCAAGCAGTCTGGTATGGAGAAAGATCGCCCATGAATCAAGCAAAGAAATTGGGCAGTTCGGCATTTCGGGATTGGACAATGGCAAGTATAACCTCTGGTGCAGTGTTGTAACGCCTTCAGGAAAACTAACTGGCAAAACGAGCAGCAAAAACTTTTTCGTGAACAAGCCGATGCAAGAAATTCCCAGTGCGACGCAGTTGATTACTCCGGTTGAACAGCTTTTATTTCTTGAGGGTCTCAATGAGGAGCAGTTAGATCAGGAGTTTGATCAGATTTATGCGTTAACAACAAAAGAAGCAAGAAAGATTTATGGAAGTTTTGATAACTTTGAAGCAAAAAAGAGATTCATTTATAATATTTGGAAAATCAATGTACCAGAAGCTGGGATTTCTGTAGGATATTTTCGAAATAGATTTATGCAATTAATTCATGAAGTGGATGAAAAATACAAGACTGCTTTCACTCCGGGCTGGAAATCTGATCGGGGGATCGTCTATTTAAAATATGGCGCTCCATCTGACATTGAAAGACACCCCAGCGAAGCCGGTGGGAAACCTTATGAGATTTGGAGCTATGAACACATCGAGGGCGGTGTTGTTTTTATTTTTATCGATCGAACTGGATTAGTCGCTATGAGTTGATCCATTCGACGAAACGAGGTGAATTATCGGACGCCAATTGGCAAAGATATATTACTGCTGCGCCCGATAGATAAGATAAATAGCCAGTGTCCGTCTGAAGCCTCGCCTTTCGATAAGATCAGGACTCCAAACCAGACACGGGTTCGTTGCAGTCGCTGCCTGCAATTACATGCATTTTCCAGGGGAGATCAATAAATTTTAACCAGACTCTGAGTAATCACAATAATCTAATTCATAATTTAAGTGAAATGCTATGCGAAAATATATTTTGGTGTTGCTGCTATTTCTGATTTTTTCTTCTGACTGTCAAAAAAAACAGAAAATATGTCCTGTCTTCTTTCCGGTACAGGAAAAAGCGAAATTGACTTTTGTCAGTTATGTGGCAAATGCGAAGAACGATATGTTGCATCCGTTCGAGTATTTCGAGCGGCAATATATCTATACAGATACTGTTAATCATCGGGCAATTCATCATTATATCGAGCGAAATAAGCTATCCGCTTTTTATACTGATGATTTCTGCTCTATTTTTCATCGGATAACAGTTGATTTATCAGCTTATGCAGTGAGTTTTGGATTTCAGTATCAAGATTCAGCCTATTTCTCCTATTGGAAACCGGTGATTAAAGTGAACAAAGGAATAGGCACCAGTTGGAACGTGACAGTTGACACTTTATTTTCAGCTATGGATCATGATGGGCAGGAGCATTGGTTACGATACAATTTCAATGGAGAGGCAGAATTCAAGGGACAGAGCAAAGTTGTCGTCCCATTCGATCGCTTGAAACAGTGGGATGTGATGCATGTGCAGTGGAACAAAATTAAATATTTCCTTTATGATCAGACTAATGGCGATTCGCTGTTGCTACAAGAAGGGAACGCGAGTGATTATTTTGATCCCCAGCTTGGCTTGATTCGATCTGTTTTCGACTATCATATCACATTGAAAGGAAAACCAAAAGAATTCCGAAAAAGCACCCTGGAACTGTCGTCCACCTATCTTCCCAAAACTGCAGATTAAATCGGTTTGACAAATTGGGTTATCATGCGTTTGAGCAGCGTTTAATTCAGGCGCTTATTATGAGAAATCGAATGTATTGACTGCCGGAAAGAATCCCGCTCCTGCTGGCTTGTACCTTTATCGAATGAAAACAGATTTTGGGACGCGTTCCCGGAAAATGATTTTAATCCGATAGCTCGAAATGAAATGGCTTTATAATGCCGGTAATTTTTTTTCGCTTGATTTTATTGAGAAAGTCTGCCACTAAAGTGGGTGTAATCTGGTAGTCGATCCAATCATATAAAAAAACTTCCTGCTTCTGGTTTTTCAGCGAAAGTCCTCGTAATTTCTGATGCTGCCATAATTGCCCGATCAATAAAATTCCGATCTCGTCCTGACTCAGCTTTTGGTTAAATTTTAAATCATTGGATTTAATCGAAACTGAATCAATGAAACGCGCTAATTGTTGATCGCTGGTCAAATGCTCATCGATTCGTTTTTTTAAAAAATTGATGGCACGCACGATGCGAAACAGGGTCACTAAATCCTGACGGGAAAAGTTTTCAGTCTCCACAGGAAAAGCAGACGAGCGATAGCGGGAAAAATCTGTGCCAGTTATCAATCCTTGTTTGATGCATTGGGTGAATACTTCGGAGCCGGGTGGAGGATAAAAGACGCTGGGTCCAATCAGCACTGGCAATTCTGCCAAAAACAAAATATCATCGAGCATCTGATCCAGCGTGTCTTCTGGCAAGCCGAGAATCAAATATGCGACAACTTTCAAGCCAGATTTCTTTGCCCAGGCAACTGTTGTTGAAAATTTCTCGCGGGACTGATTGCGATTCAGGTCCTCCTGAATTTTCGGACTGCCGCTGACCAGCGGAATATTCAGCCATTCAAAACCAGCGGCTTTCAGTAGTTGTATTAATTCTTCATCGAGCGTGTCCGCAAGCAAGCCATTCATTGCAGATAGCGTCACATGGTAGTTTCCGAAATGGCGAATTATTTCTTGCAGCAATCCTTTAGCGTGGTTTTTATTGATGGTAAAGTTGTCGTCTTCAAAATCAAAGTGGCGCACGCCATGCTCGATTCCAGTCCGCATTTCTGTTATAACTGAATCGATCGACCGGAAGCGTATCTTTTTCCCCATCACTTTGCTGATCGAACAGAAGCTACAGCTCTTCGGGCAGCCGCGCGAACTAATGAGCATGCCGATAGCTTTCTCGATTTTGAGAATAGGAAGCTGGTTGATATTTTCAATAAATTTTTCCAGGGGATTCACTAAAATTTCATTCCCATTGCGATAAGCAATGCCATCCAATTGTTTTAGGGCTTCGAGATCGCCCTGAGAAAGAATAGCAATGAGCTTCAGGAATCGCTCCTCCCCCTCTCCCATGATTACATAATCGAAAAACTCATGTTGCAGCACAATTTCAGGAACCGCCGTGGCGTGGTGTCCCCCTGCCACGATCGGGACGTTGGAAAAAATGGATTTGCAAATTTTTGCTATTTCAATTGCCATGTCAAAATAAGGCGTAAAGGTTGCGGAGACTCCAATGAGATCAGGTTGAAATTGTTCGATCTGCTTTGCGATTTCTGGAAAACTCAGTCCAAAATGCCGATAATGCGTGAATAATTTAAAAGGACTGAGATCACTGGTTGGATAATATTTCTTTAAATAATTTAATTGTTTCGGAACAGGGATTGTAAACTTTTTGGTTGAAGCCAGTCCGTCTAATAAGAAAACAGTATAACCTGCTTTTTCCAGTACGGCTTGAATGTATTTTAATCCGAGAGGCTGCTGTCGGATTTCAGTCTGGTAGAAATCCTGGATTGGCGGATTGATCAACAGAATTTTTTGAATATTCGTCATGGAGTTGCAATATAATATTTTGGTGGCTTTATAGCCAATGTCTATTAAGCACAACTGATTCCATCGCTCCAAGCGATGGAATCAGCACCTCAATCGCCTGTTAAACTCAAAAAAATACCCTTATTTAATGAAATTCCGTTCACTGAGTCTTACGACGAGTACGGGAATCTCTGCATGGCGAATTACTTTTTCGGCGTTGCTGCCGATCAGGAAATGCTGCAATCCCCGCAGCCCGTGAGTCGCGATAACCAGAAGATCGAAATTCCCCTTCTTGGAATACTCGACAATTTCGTGATATGCGGCTCCCTCAGCGAAAACATAGTTAGTTTTAATTTCGTCCCTACCCTGTTCGTTACGAAATTTCACCATTGCATCAGTCGCTCGTTTCTTCAAGTCCGCATCGATTTCAAAAACAGAAGTTTTTCCCGCCACATAAAAAGCAGGATGCATCGGTTGCTCAAAGACATGTAGCAAAGTAATTTCAGATTGATAGATTTCTGCTAATTCCAGGGCATAGCGAAGCGCCAGTCTGGAGTGATCAGAAAAGTCAATTGGCGCCAATATCTTGTGATGGATCCCTAAATTCTTCGCGTCGCTGCGGAATGTCATTACCGGGCATTTTGCCATCCTGATAACGCGTTCCGCAACGCTTCCCAATAACAAGTGGCTGAGCGCCGTTCGTCCATGAGTACCCATCGCGATTAAATCGATGTTATTCTCATCGGCATAGTTGATAATCTCTTCGGCTGCTGAAAAGGCTCGTGAGCTTGAGGTCACAATTTTCACAGCATCGCTGGCATGGTCATCCGCCACATTTTTTAGCTTCTGATTGGAAATTTCTTCAATCAGCTCATAGCTGACGACATTGTCTGGCAGCCGATCGTTAGGTTTGTAGGAATCATCTTCATACATTATAATAGCATGGAAAAGATGCAATTGCGCGTTGGTCTTCTTTGCGAGCTCGAGCGCATTTTTCAAAGCGATTTTTGAACATTTTGAAAAGTCGATCGGGCAAAGGATTCTGGATATATGAATCATAATACTGCTCCTCCATTTTCACAGCAAAAATTCTAATTGAATGCGCTGTAATATAGCAGGCTAAAATGAAAAAATCAAGGATTTTCCAGGAGGGCGCTATTGCTCTTTGTCAGGTTAAACTGATTTGTGTCATTCCGAACGAATTCGCCAACTGGCGAAGGAGTGAGGAATCTGTATATTTTTAGAATAGTTGGTTTGATCAGCAGATTTTTCGCTTCGCTCGAAATGACTGGTATTTGCTGATGAATTCTGATAATCTGATTACGCAGAGCTATAGGATATAAATAAAAAAGCCGACACCCTTAGGGGCGATGCCGGCTTTTTGAGGGATATGAGCAAGACTTTTATGCAATTTTCTTAACTTCATCCCGTTATATATCAAATCATGTGCCAAAAACCAGACAATCATTTTAATCAGAGTAATCCATTATTTATTCGCTATTAACAAAGAATTTCACTGGGGGATCCAGGATTGCTGAATAACATTGTTGAAATTGCAATTACATTTTTGAAAGGAAAATTTTTATTGATATTTTCCAAAATATTATGTAATTTCAGAAAATTATAAAACGATCCATAATTAGACCGCACAAAATCTCAATGCTGAATTCAGTGCCGATTCGTAAAATTGATTTCTCAAGGTAATTATGGTTCCAAAGAGCTGTTAAAAAAACGAAACTGAAAGGACATTTCAGTTGCAAGAAAAATCAAAGGCAACGCTAAAGAAAATCTTTTCCCAATTACCCCAGGTTGACAAACTGCTGCAACATTCCGAGATGCTGGAATTATCAAGGCAATATCCTCGCGAGTTGATTGTCGATCAAATTCGGATTCAGCTCGATAAGATTCGCACCCAAATCAGCCAGGCAGGCGAAGAGCAGCTTTCAACTGATGCACTCAACCATGACCAGGTAGTTAAGCAGATTTGTCGGGAAATCGAATCAGCTTTAAGACCGAAAGTCAGGCGAGTGATCAATGCCACTGGCATCGTGCTTCACACGGGATTAGGGCGCGCTCCCTTATCGAGACAGGCGCAGCAGGCGCTGATTGAAGTTAGCGAAGGGTTTTCATCGGTAGAAATCGAGCTGGATTCGGGCAAGCGCGGGGACCGGCACAAGCTGGTGGAAGACCTGTTGATCAAACTGACTGGTGCTGAAGCGGCTGCTGTTGTCAATAACAATGCCGCCGCGACGCTGTTGACGCTGAACACCATGGCTTTTGAAAAGGGTGCCATTGTTTCGCGCGGCGAGTTGGTCACGATTGGCGGCTCATATCGCATTCCCGATGTGATGAAAAAAAGCGGAGCGCGCATGATCGAAGTCGGCACCACCAACCAAACCGGTCTATGGGAATACGAGGAAGCCATCACTGATGCAACAGGATTGCTATTGAAAGTTCACACCAGCAACTATAAGATTATCGGTTTCGTCGCCGAGGCATCGCTGGAAGATCTTGTCGCATTGGGGCGAAAACATAATGTTCCGGTGATGCACGATTTGGGCAGTGGGATGTTATTCGATCTCAGTCGATTTGGATTGCCCAAAGAACCAGTAGTGAGCGAAAGCATCAGAATCGGCGCAGATGTGGTGACATTTAGTGGCGATAAATTATTGGGTGGACCCCAGGCGGGAATTATCGTGGGCAAAAAGAAGTATATTGATCAGATCAAGAAGAACCAATTAGCTCGAGCATTACGATGCGGCAAACTGACGTTCGCTGCGCTGGAAGCCACATTGCGATTATTTTTGGATAAAGAAAAATTGTTCGGGCATCATCCCGTTTTGAAATTCATGCTGCGAGATGAAGCCGAATTGCACCGGCAAGCAATTGATTTGCAAAGCAAGCTGAGCAGCATTATTGGCGATAGGGGAGAGGTCGCTTTTGAAAAAGGTCTGTCCGAAGTTGGTGGCGGCTCCCTGGCAACAGAGTCGTTACCCACCTGGTTAGTGTTATTTATGTTGAGTCAATGCACGCCAGAAGGTCTGGCAAGAAAATTACGATTGAGCGAGCCCCCGATTGTGGCTCGAATATTGAATAATAAAATCGCATTTGATATGCGGACTATCAGAGAAGATGAAGTAGATTTCATCATTCACGCGGTCTCAAAAATTGCAAATGAAGGATGCTCAACATGACAATCATGAAGCGACATTATGTCGTCGGCACCGCGGGACATATCGATCATGGCAAGACATCGCTGGTCAAACAACTGACCGGAAAAAATACCGACTGGCTCCAGGAGGAAATTGCACGCGGCATGACCATCGATCTCGGCTTCGCATTTTTGGGAGATAATATCACCATAATCGATGTGCCCGGTCATGAGCGATTCGTGCGAAATATGGTCGCTGGTGTCAGCACTATCGATCTCGTGCTATTTGTTATTGCTGCCGATGACGGCGTGATGCCTCAGACCCGTGAGCATCTGGATATTCTTAAATTGCTCCAGATCAAGCAAGGCATTATCGTCATTTCAAAAATCGATCTTGTTGAAGACGATTGGGTCGAGTTGGTCATTGAAGATGTTAAAGAGGTGGTCAGGGGAACATTTCTTGAAAAAGCTCCGATTGTACCAATTTCGAATGAAAGTGGGTCAGGAATCGATGAGTTAAAAAAATGTATTTTTGATCAACTCGCTCATGCGGAAGAACGTCAGGACCGGGGCATATTTCGACTCCCCATTGATCGGGTCTTTACGATGAAAGGTTTTGGAACCGTGGTTGCTGGTACTGTTCTTTCTGGCTCATTGACCCCAGATCAAAATGTTGAGCTTTTGCCGCAGCGTCAAAAACTCCGGGTTCGAGGCTTACAAATTCATGAGCAGAACGAGAAAATAGTCAAAATTGGAGATCGGGCTGCGATCAATCTGGCTGGGATCGAAAAAGACGCAATCAGTCGCGGAGATGTTCTGGCGGCGCCGGATAGTTTTCGACCCACTCGATTTTTCGATGGGAAATTTTATTTGCTGGAAAACGCTCCGAAGAATTTGAAATACAACCAGAATTCGATTGAACATCGGAACCAGTGAAGTGATCGGTAGAGTGAGCATTCTTGATAAAGAAGAGATCAAGCCGGGTGAATCAGCTTTCATTCAATTCCGCCTGGAAACTCCGGTGGTGCCCGATATCGGTGATCGCTATGTTGTGCGCGCCTATTCCCCGGTGTACACCATTGGCGGCGGTGTGGTGCTGGATGTCAATCCGCGACGCCACAAAAGATTTTCTGAAGAGGTCGTAAAAAAGATTGTCACGTTAGAAAGCGGTGATCCGGAAAAGATCATTGAGCAGTTGCTGCGAAATCAAAAATTTCAAGGCATCACCTTCAACCAGATTGCCCAGCAAGCTTCGCTGGCATTGGATAACGTCGAGCAAGTCGTGAGCCGATTAATCGAGCGAAAACTCTGTTTCAAATACTCTGAAAAAGGGCAGGATTATTTTCTTCATCAAAATTACTATTCTCAATTGAAGGAGACAATCGAACAATCATTGGATATCTTTCATCAGAAAAATCCCACACGCCTCGGCATTTCCAAAACCGACCTCAAAGTAATGATCAATCTGCCAGTTGAAGCTTTGCTGTTTAACAAAATTTTGGATGAATTGGTCCTCGAAAATAAAATTACAATATCAGATAATCGCGTCGCACGGGCAACCCACCAGCTTCAACTAACGGATCGTCAGCAGAAATTAATGGATCGAATTGGCAAAATTTATTTTGATGCTGGATTTTCGACGCCAGATATTTTTAATATGGCTGAACGAATTGGCGTCAGCGTAAAAGATGTGGAAGCCATCATCCAAATTCTGTTTGAAACCAATGTACTTGTGAAAG
>JALOPY010000714.1 GCA_025453735.1 bacterium
CGAGCGACCCGATCGTGGCGGCGACCGACCTTTCCCGGGACGCCGCGGCAATCCACTGGATCAGTTGCGGATCAATTTTTTCCAACTTCCGACCAAAGCAATGAAAGTCGGCGATTCCTGGACTGAACCTTACAAAAATATCGACCAGAGCGGCGGTTTTTTCGGTCGATTTGCCCAGGATCAGAAAGTCGAAGGGAAAACGAAATATACAGTTTTGGGCGAAGAAAAAAAGAATGGCTTGACCTGCCTTCATATTAAAATCGAGTCAACCTATTCCCGCTCATTCGAGGGCGAGCGCCAGGGAAACAAGATGAGTTCCGAAAGCGAAGGCGAAACCAAATCAGAAGTCTGGTTCGCTACCAAAGAAGGGATCCTCGTCGAATTTATGCAGGATGATTTCAATGAAGGGACCACAGCTTTTTCAGGCAGAACCATGCCCAGCTCCAATGAATCAAAATTCACGTTGAATCTTGTGGAATGGAAGCCGAAAAAGTAGCGGGTTAACTTGTGGAGTTTTAGAGGATTGGAATAATTGAATATTGGAGTATTGGAGTCGTGAAGTGATGTGTTTAAAATCTCCAATGTTCCATTACTCCTGCACTATTTTTATGGTTCAGAAATAAAAACCCATTTTTAAATTGCGAGGTCAGCGTGAAGATACAACAGCACATTTCGTTATCGATCATTTCCCTTTTCCTGCTTTCATGTTTATCGATCAATTCAGCAATTTCTCAAAATGCAGAGAAAATAAAAAATCTCGATGATAGAGTCCAAAAATTTTTGGAAAACCGAAAAGGGACATGGCAAGACATGAATGTCCCTGCTTCTGATGGCAAAATTTTGTACGACATCATCGTCAAAAATAATTACACAAAGGCGCTGGAGATTGGCACTTCGACAGGGCATTCGGCAATCTGGATCGCCTGGGCTCTTAGCAAAACAGGCGGCAAGCTGATCACAATCGAGATCGATGAAGGTCGCTACAAAGAGGCGGAAGCAAATTTCAAAGCTGCTGGCTTGTCGGAATATATTGACGCCAGGCTGGCGGATGCGCATCAGCTTGTCAAAGAATTAAAAGGTCCATTCGATTTTGTTTTCTGCGATGCGGATAAAGACTGGTACAAAAATTATTTCATCGCTATCTATCCAAAACTTGAGGTTGGCGGCTGTTACACGGCTCATAATGTTTCAGATCAACGGGGCTGGCGTCGAGGCGGTACAGGCGAATTTTATGATTATATCAAAAACCTGCCTGACATGAAAACGACGGTCGATAACAGCGGTGCGGGAATGTCCATCAGTTACAAGAAATCGGAAAAATAAATTCAGAACAGGATCAAAAAAAGTGACTGGGGTGGCGAGTTGGAGCAATGGAGCAATAGAGTAGTGGAGTAGTGGAGTAGTGGAGTAGTGGAGTTTTGAGTCACCAACTTCATCATTATCCATTGACAATTTTCAATTCACCATTGAAAATTAAATATTTCATTGAATAGCATCAATCAAACATTAATCATTAGCAGGAGAATTCTATGAGATTCATTACAGCTTTCACACTTGCTTTGCTGCTGATCAGCGCCTGTGGCGAGACGGTTCAAAAAGGCGCTATCAATTTTTCTGGCGAATGGACGCTCAATGCGGAGAAAAGTGATATGGGACCACCCCGTGGCGGAGATCGCCCCGGCGATCGAGAGGGACGACGAGGCGGAATGGGAATGGGAGCAGCCAAAATGACGATCGAGCAAAAAGATAACGATCTCATTGTCGAAACATTGCGCCAAAATCGGGATGGCGAGGAATTTTCAATCAAATCGAGCTATACGCTGGATGGCAAAAAAAGCAAAAATGACAGCAATTTTGGCACTCGACTATCCACTGCCAAATGGTCAAAAGATGGTAAAACACTGACGATTGAGTCCACCATGACCATGTTTCGAGAGGATCAGGAATTCACCATGGAATCCACTGAGAAATGGTCATTGGAAGAAAACATGCTAATTATCGAAACCACCCGCTCAACACCCGCTCAACCCCGATGGGTGAGCGAACCAGCAAAGCTGTGTACGATAGGGTTGAGCAGTAAAAAAATATTTTTGGGGGAATAAACGCTTGCTTCAAATTGTCTAACCAGTGTAAAGGAAATTTCTCTTGACCGATGATCAACTCATACAAGCATCCAGAGAAGGTGATGAACAGGCTTTCAAAGAATTGATCAGGCGATACGAATCCCGTGTCGCTTCGACTGTTATTGGGATGCTTGGCAATTGCACCGAAGCTGAGGATGTTGGTCAGGAGACGTTTATTCGATTTTATAATAACCTGAAAAATTTTCGAGGCGATGCCAGTGTTGGAACTTACCTCACTCGGATTGCGATCAATTTATCGTTGAACGAGTTAAAACGGCGCAAGCGGAAATCGCTAATTTTTTTTCGAAAATTATCCGATGATGATTTTGATATTCCTGATGAAAATAGTAACACAGGATTTGATGATAACAAAGAACTGGTACAACAGGCTATCCAAAAACTTGAGCCCAAATTTCGTTCCGTATTAGTACTGAGATTGATGGATGGCTATTCAACCGCTGAGACAGCAGAAATTTTAAAGCTACCCATCGGAACAGTGTTGTCTCGATTGGCTCGAGCACAGGAGAAATTGAAGCATATTTTGTCGCCATACCTCGGAGACCTGAAATGAACAAAAAAATTCGTGAACTGCTCTATCGTTCTTTTGAAGATGACCTCACACCATCGGAACAACAACGACTTGACAGGGCTTTAGCAGAGTCGGAAGAATTAAGAGCAGAAAAGCATCGGATCGCTGCCATGCGGTCAATGATTTCGGAGAGCAGTGACAAGACATTTCATCCGTTTTTTGCCGAAAAGGTGCTGCGGCAGATTCGGGAGCAAAGTCGTCCTGCGGAGAGTTTTTTTGATTCGCTGATCGAGGTCTTTCGTCCTGTCGCCATTGCGGTGACAATTTTGTTTATTGTGCTGTTGAGCTACAACTTGTTCAAAAGCGACAGCAAATCATTAGCCAGTGCTTTTGCCGAGCCAGAAATCAAGCTGGAACAGGCGCTGGATCCAACTTTAGCATGGGTGATGGAGTAATCCTTATGAATATGAAAGCCAAAACAACGCTCATTCTGCTGGTCACTTTGCTGATTGGCATCCTGTTGGGGGTATTTCTGGATCGCACTATCATGCGATTTCGCTTCCAGAAAAGATTTAGTGAAGTGAGGCAGCCTCGCGGCATTACCAGAATGTTTGAAAATTTGATCCGACCCGATGAGTCCCAAT
>JALOPY010000127.1 GCA_025453735.1 bacterium
GCAGACAAAGATGGCTTGATGGAAGATGATGTCATTCAGCAACTGAATGATGTGAAAATTCGTCACGCCAGCACACTGACCCGCATGATTCGGAAAATAGCGCCGGGAGACAAAGCAAGCATCATCGTCATCCGGGATGGCAAAGAAAAGGCGATAAAGGTGACCATTGGCAAATATAAAGAAAGCTCCAATTTTTCGATCAACCTGGGGAGAGGCTCAAATATTTTCCGGTACTTTGGCGGCAAAGCCTATTTGGGCGTGCAATTGCATGAGTTGAATGAAGGACTGGCAGAATACTTCAGCGTGAAACCTGATGCTGGCGTGCTTGTCTTAGAAGTTGAGGACGATAGCCCGGCTGAAAAATCCGGCATCAAAGCTGGCGACATCATTGCGAAAGTCGACAATGAAACCGTCTCCCATCCTGAAGATATTCAGGAGATCATTGCAGAACTGGAAGAAGATGATGAAATCGAAATTGAGCTCATCCAGAAAGGGAAAAAGAAAACGGTCAAGGTCACGCTCGAAGAAAGTGAAAATCTAAAAAGTTTTTACTTCTCTCCATCTCAAAACATTCATCATTTTGAAACCATTCCCCGGCTACAGTACGAATTGAAGAAATTCGAGTCCAAAACGAAAAGAGATAAAGAACTGCCGGAGAAAAAGATCGAGATAAAAGAAAAGTCAGTTATCTCGACCGAGACTATTTGATTGCACTGCTCCTGATTTGTTGTCTCGGAATTTCAAAGTTTCATGGGAACAAATGCAATAAAATCTTACAAGGAGTAGCGGAGTTAATGGAGAATTTTTTGAGAAATTATCGAGCCGCAATAAAACTCTGTTTAAACTCCGCTTACTCCGCTTCTCATTGTAGGGAAATTACTTCATTAATCAATGCTCCCCAAAAAAATGGCGCATCCTCGTTTTATTTCCTATCAGCATAGCTGCCCCACACCCATCTCGACTCGTTAAATTTTCATATTATCAAAATTAGAGGTTGACTAAATTCCGGAAATAGATTATATTACCAACAGATCATCAAGCTTCTTGGCTAATTTCAACCTATAATATTACAAGTCAGATCTTTGTTTTTTTGGCAAAAAAAATCTTCAACACCAAGCCACTAAGAAGCCATAAAGGACACAAAGCAAGAATTAAATAATAAGTAATTATTTTTATTCGTGGGCTTTGTGTTTTTGCTTTGTGGCTTGGTGTTGAAATAATTTTTATGCAGCTTTGCTGCGCTGAGCGATAAGCGATTTAGTGTTCGGATTGTTATTGAATAGGAGCGCCGTGCCTTTATCCCGTTCCAATTAATCTTTGTTAATCTGAATACCCGCAAAGCCTGCTGAACAATAAAAAAATAAGGAGAACCAGTTATGAAAAATTCAGACTACCCAGCCCACATCCGACGCGAACTCACTTTCAAAGACCCGATCCAGCCTGGAGATCGCGGCATGAAAGTGAAAAGGGTACAGGAATGGTTGACCTACCACTCATTCGCAACAACAATCGACAGCGATTTTGGTGAAGCGACTGAAATTTGCGTGCGTCGCTTTCAAGAGTCAAAAACCCTGTCAATTACGGGAATCGTTGATGAAGCAACATGGAATGAGTTGATCGCTCCGTTAGTAACCGCGTTGTCCCCAATTGAGCCTGCCGCTAACGACACGCTTTCTGATTTGATGCTGAAATATGCCAACCAGCACCTGGCGCAACGCCCAACAGAGCTGGGTGGCGAAAATGCTGGCGTTTGGGTGCGCTTATATATGGATGGCAATGAAGGTGCTGATTGGAAGTGGTGTGCTGGATTCGTGACGTTTATTATGAAACAAGCTTGTGAAACGCTCGAACGTCCCACTCCAATTCCAGGATCTTTTTCTTGCGATTCACTCGCCTACCAGGCTCGTGAGGCTGGCTTATTTATCTCAGGAAAAGATATTGAACAGGGTCACATTGCTGTACCGTCATTGGGAACAGCGCAAATGTTTTTGGTCCGCAGAACTGCAACCGACTGGACACATACCGGCTTCTCGTTTGATTGGCAAGATCATAACTTTGCGACGATCGAGGGGAACACCAATGATGAAGGTGCAAGCAATGGCTATGAGCTCTGCAAGAGATTTAGATCAACTAAAGACAAAGACTTCATCGCCTTCCCGGAATAATAAGTTTAGAAATTTTGACTTGACTTTTAAATATATTCGTCTTAATTTCCTGACATTATATTTTCGATTGATTTGAATTTTCTTCAGGGAGAGGCAGCATCGATGAGATATTATTTTAAGGAAGTTGTGCGACGGAAAATCGTTTTAACAATTATCTTTTTATCTTGCATTTCAACAATAAGTCATGGCTCGGATTCACTCAAAGTTGCAGCGACTTCCAATGCAATAAACAGCAGCCAGTTTATCACAGCAATCATTCCCTTTGAAATTTCCGAGAATGATTCATTATTAATATCATCACGGCAAAATATTTCAGACTCATTACAAGTTTTTCTTGCCTCTCCCCTATTTTCAAATATTAGCGTGCAAAATTTAGAAAACGAATCAATAGCCAAATTAGCACCTGGCAACGAAGGTAAATTAAAGCAGTTTGCCGATAAAAACAGTATCAACCTGATGATATTTGGCAAGCTGGAATTCGATGCGAACCATTCAATTTCACTTCACCCATCGCTTTTTGTGAATGAGCCAACTCCGGCTGAAAAAAAAGACATTGCGACGGAAAATTCACTGACAGGAAAAACCTGTCGTATAAATCAAATTCACCTGCCCAAAATTTCAGCAGATGCGCTCGAATCATTTTTCAATTTTATCGCGGCACATTATTTCTTATCCCAAAAAAATTTCGACGCAACAATCGGGATCCTAATAACGGATTCAACTTTTGCCGGCAGGTTTTTCCTTGCCGAGAGCTATCTGCGTCGCGGAATTTCTCACGATAAAAATTTGACCGCTGCAAAAAAAGATTGGGATAGCTCGCTTGTTGCTTTAAAAATGTGTTCGCTCCTTGCTGAGTCGTCCCTTGATTCAATTTGTGTCTATAACAATTCAGGAGTTGCCTTTCAATTGCTGGGAGAGCTTGATAGCGCCATTGTTTGTTTCACGAAAGCGATGTCGAGTTTCCGCCAGTCTGTAAGCTCTCGCGAGCGAATCAAAATCGCTAACAATTTAGGCAACATTTATCTCCTGAGCGGGCAATGGAAACAAGCGCTCGATGTATTTCAATCAAATCTTGAAGAAGTAAAAAATTCTGGCGACTCCCTGAATTTGGCGGAGACGTATGAAAACCTGGGGGATATTTACCAGCTAATTTTGCAGCGCAATAAAGCCATTCAATATTACACGAGCGCACTGGAAATTAGAAAATCGATGAATGATGATGCCGGGAAGGCGACCTGTTTTCAGCTCCTCGGCAATGTTTACCTGGGAAAAAATGAGCACGAAACGGCAAAACATCATTTCAAGGAGGGATTGGCGTTAAACTTGAAACTGCAAAATGAGCCACGGGTCGCGGATTCGTACGATCTTATCGGGCAGGTTTTTCAGGATGCTGGAGTTGCCGATAGCGCATTAATCTATTATCAGAAAAGTATGAGCAATTATGAATTATTGGGCGATGAGATCGGGTATCTCCGCTCGCTGTTGCACCAGGCGTCGGTCCATCAAAAAGAAAAAAAAATCGACGAAGCTTTGGCGCTTTACGATAAAGCGCTGGAACGGGCAACCGACCAGGACAGCAGAAATATACAAGCGCAAATTTATGATCGACTGGGAGATATTTATAATAGCCGGGATGACCTGATCACGGCTTATGACTATTATAAACAGTCAACTGAACTTTATGAGGAATTGCAGAATTATGAAAGCCTTTCACTCATCCTGTTCAATATGGGATTGATTCACTTGAAAAATAATGAATATGGTGAGGGCTATCAAATTTTGAAACGAGCGATTGAAATGGATAAGGAACACGGCTTCAATAATTTGAGTAATGAACAGGATTTTCTTCAAGAAGTACTGGACCTATTAAACAAAAATTAAAATTGGTTTTCGTTCTTTATGGCACAAAATCTACATGAGTTCATCCGCAAAAATATGGAGCTTGCTGTCAACGATTTTCAAATGATCCAACCCGGAGATCGCATTTTAGTTGGCGTTTCCGGAGGCGCGGATTCTTTTACATTATTAAAAGTTCTATCTGGCAGAAAAATATTCATTCCACAGGATATTACATTGATCCCCGCCTATATTGACCTCGGATTTGCGGGTGAAGATACCTCCCATATTAAAGCGCTGGAATCATATTTTGAACAAAACAGCTACGAATATTACATCGATCGCACCACAATCGGTCTCTTTGCGCACAGCGAGAAAAATCGAAAGAAGCCTTGTTTCTTATGCTCGCGATTGAGAAGGAAGCGATTGTTTGAAATTGCTGATAAATTCAATTGTAAAAAAATTGCGCTGGGTCATCACAAAGACGACATCATCGAAACGCTATTGATCAATATCTTTTTTGCCAGGGAAATTGCGACCATAAATCCGAATCAGCCGTTCTTTAAAGGAAAATACCAGATTATTCGTCCGCTGGTTTATGTATGGGAGAAAAAAATAAAACGCTATGCTCAGATGAATGAATTCCCGGTTTTCGAAAATCTATGCCCGACTGCCAAAACTTCCCATCGCAATATCATCAAAAATATGCTGCATGATCTGGAGCGGAAGCAAAAAGGAGTCAAGGAAAATATCTTCAAATCGCTGCGGCAGGTCAAACGAGATTATATCTGGGGAATCATCGATAGCGAATAGAATTTATTGTATCTGAATTTCAAAGTTAAAGTAAAAAATATTTTAGTAAAACCCTGCAAGGAGCATCAGAGTTAACTGAGAATCACGGAGATTTTTTGGGGATTATTTGGCGGTTCTGAAACTCTGTTTAAACTCCGCTTGCTCCGCTTCTCCTTGTGGAAAATTACCAAAAAAAATTTTCGTACTGATTCCATCGCTTGGAGCGATGGAATCAGTGTGACAATACAAATTTTAAAATTAAAAAACAGAAAACAGAAGCAAGAATATCACGATAAAGTTATGATCAAACTCATTGTAGCTCTCGGCAATCCCGAAGAAAAATATGCACACACACGGCATAACATCGCGTGGCAGCTCCTGCCCTATCTTTCTTTTTATGATAATCTGAGCTGGCAGGAAAAGTTCAAGGGCAAATATGCCACTCATGCTATTCAGAGCCAGAAGGTCTTTTTTCTGACACCGCAGACCTATATGAATAAGAGCGGTGAAAGCGTGCAACCGTTTATGAATTTTTTCAAACTGGAAACTGAAGAAATCCTCATCATCCACGATGAAATCGAGCTTGAGTTTGGCGTCGTTGGTTTCAAAACAGGCGGCGGACTGGCAGGGCACAACGGACTTCGCTCGATTGCCGCGTCGCTTGGCACCAGCGATTTCAACCGATTCCGGCTGGGCATTTCGCGACCGATTCATGGGAAGGTTGACTCGTATGTGCTGGGAAGATTTTCCGAGGACGAGCAGATCGTCCTTCCAATCTATCTCAAAAAAGCCGCTCAGTTGTTGGAACAATGCTTGGTGGAGGAGTTTGATAGTTGTGAACGGAAATTTCGGAAAGAGAAGTTAAATACATAGCTTCGCAAAAGGATTAATGAAGTGATTGCCTTACAATGAGAAACGGAGGAATTAGAGTTTAAACGGAGTTTTAAGATCGCCAAATAATCTCTAAAAAAATCTCCGCGAGACTCCGTCAACTCCATTGCTCATTGTGAGATTTTTTTATGGTATTTTTCACATAAACATTGAAATTCCGATACATTAAAATTGACTTCTTGAATCGCTATGAATTTGAAAAAGGCTTGAAGGCATGACGTTGATTATCCCTCGAAATAAATTTGATTCGCTAAAAACGTTTTTGGAAAAAAAAGATTATTCGTTTGAGGATCGACCCCACCAATTCTTTTTAGCACGCAATAAAGGGATGGTGTTAAACCTATATGAAAATGGGAAAATCGTTTTTCAGGGGAATAACGAGCAAGAAAAAGCTGCCATCATGGATTTTTTAAATTCACTCGATGCCGAAGAAGTTGTGAAAGCTGAAGCAAAATATCCTCTGCTAGAAATTCGAGAGACAAGAATCGGAACCGATGAGGCGGGAAAAGGCGATTATTTCGGACCACTCGTTATTGCCGGTGTCCTTGCCAATGAAAATCAGATCAAAGTTTTTGAAGAATTGGGCGTCAAAGATTCAAAATATTTGAGCGATTTGAGTATTCGAAATTACTCGAAAAAGATAGCAGATATTCTTGGCAAAGATGGGTACACGATAATTGCCATCAAACCGGCGAAGTACAATCAGCTCCACGACAGCATGAAGAACGTCAATCGCATCCTTGCCTGGGCACATGCGAGAGCCATCGAAAATCTCCTCACTAAAAATCCGCAATGCCAAACTGCTATTGCAGATCAATTTGGCGATCAACGTTATATCGAAGATGCGCTAATGAAACATGGCAGAAATATCAAAATCATTCAGACTCCGAAAGCTGAGCGAGAGTTGTCCGTCGCGGCTGCATCAATTTTAGCCCGAAACGAATTCGTGAGGGCGATGGATCAGATGGGAAGAAATTATAGTTTTCAGTTTCCGAAGGGAGCAACAAACGTCATCGCTGCGGCTGAAAAATTTGTTAAGAAGTTCGGACCGAAGGCATTGGATGAGGTAGCAAAAATTCATTTTAAAACCACCCAGAAAATAAGAAATATCTCATGATAATACTTGCAAATGAATTTGCATTTGACCATCATCGCTTCCAGGCAAATATGCCTCGGATCTGTCGAATCAAAATGACATCTTCCCTGCTAATTCCCATCCATCCAAAGCACAGGCTGCCGAATCGGAAAATTCCTCAGCCCTTCTTCGCTTGTCGGCTCTGGTTTCACCTTTTTCCACAGCTCGATATATTTCGATTCATTCAGCGCCAGA
>JALOPY010000128.1 GCA_025453735.1 bacterium
AAAGAATCCTTCCACCCAGAGATGGACGACCCACCAGCGCCAGTATTCGGCTTCGGATAAATGGCTGCCCTGACCGTACATCAGACCCGCCATGTAAAACAGCGGAATGGTGATGGCGCTGTACAATAGCATGTGCGTGATGCCGCCGAAATCCTGTTCTTTGCCCAGGGCGGGCCGAATGGCTCGAACGACCAGAAACAGCCAGATGATCATGCCTGCAATCAACAGCAATTGCCAGACTCGACCCAACTCGATGTATTCGTAGCCCTGATGACCGAGCAAGAAATTATTGGCATTCATCCTGCCCGTAACCGACAGCCAGGTGCCGACCAGCGTTCCGCCTAAAACAACCGCAACAGCACCGAACAAAATCCAGGTCAGCAGCCCCTGTTTCTTCGGTTCTTTGCCGATGAAGGGACCAATGAACAGTCCCGCTGCCAGAAAACAAGTCGCGATCCAGAAAATCGCCATTTGCAAATGCCAGGTGCGGGCGATAGCATACGGCAAAAACGAGGCTAACGGGATGCCGTAAAATCGAGTTCCTTCGACGGTGTAATGGCCGATGATCGCACCCAATCCGATCTGCGCAATCAGCAGCAGACTGGCGACCAAAAAGTAAGGCAGCGTCGCCTTCTGGCTCGCAGTTGGAGTTGGCTCTTTGAAATCAACCAGCAGTTTTGCCTCGTAATCCTGATCCCGAATGTAGCGCAGATACAGGAACAGCACCACAGCGATTGCCAGAATCAACAGGATCACGCTGAGGATCGACCAGATGATCGCATCGGGAACGGGCTGATTGCCGACCAGCGGATCAAAGGGCCAATTGGTGGTGTAGGTGTAATCTTTATCCAGGCGATTGGTGCCAGCCGCCCAGGCGAGCCAGGCGAAAAAGGCCGTGATGATGCGCCCCTCTTCTGCCGTCCGAACGATATTAGTCTGCAAACCCATGCTTTCGTTGCCGTTCTGGAAAAGCTGGGTGTAATAGGTAGTGAGCAATTTAAATGCGTCAGACTGATTTGGAGTGAAAATCAAGGTTTTGCTTTCAGTATTGAAGCGATTGGTTTTCACCTCTTGCTGAACCAGCGCACTCAAATTGGCTTTTGTCACCTGATCCAGCGACTGGAAATCCTGCTGGGAAAACGATTCTGCCTGCGCCACATCCAGATTATGATACCTGGCAGCGATAAACAGCCCCAGGCGATGCAGGTAATCCGCAGACCAGTCTGGCGCCAGATACGAGCCATGCCCCCAGATGGTTCCGATATGCTGCCCCCCACGGCTGAAGTAGTAATTCTGTCCATCCATGATATCTTTGCCAGTGAACACCACTTCACCCGTTTCCGTTTTGACAACCTCTGGAATCGGCGGTTTTTCTTTGTTGATGATATAGCCGCCAAAGATGAGAACGCCAAAAGCGAGAACGAGTAAGAATAGCAGCACAGCGCGGACTTTAGAATTGATCATTTCACTTTCCTCCCTTGAAAGTTAAATTGAGTTACGAACGTGACGGTCATCTCGCCGATGACGGTCACATTAAAGTTAATTTGACGATAAAAATATAACAGATTAATATAACGAAATCATTGACAAAAGTCAAGATCTCAGGTTGATATTCGAATTTTAATTTTATCAAAAACTATACTTCACCTTCGCATACATCATATCATTGTTGTCATACTGCTCAAACATCCCTGCACCATTACCGGTAAAAATATTTGCTCCCAATAGAATCTCGAAGCCATCGGTAAAATCATAGGAGAGTTTGGGACGGATCAACGCATCTTCATTATTGAATCCGTAGTAGACGAACAATTGCAGATTCAGCGTCTCACGCAGGAAATCACGGGAAGCCAGAAAGGTTGCCGTGTTCTGAAATTGATCCTGGTAAATTTCAGTCTCATAATCCAGAATAGCTTCCTGAATGAACTGCCCGCTTAGCTTAAAATCCCACAACGAATATTCCAATCCAACCAGGTAATGAAAATAATCTTTTATTACAACACCATCAGTGAGATTGAGATTAGTGCTGTTGAAATATTTGCCGCGATAAAACGCACCTTCGCCACGTAGCACCCAGGCGCCCAGCGTTGCGCTGAAACTGCCGCCCGCCATGCTCAACCGATGATGCTCGGGTGTCACCGTAATTCCTGCGAGCTGTTGCGTTACAGGCTCTACGGTTTTTCGCACATGATAGGTTGGATTATCATCCCAAAGATAACCGCTCATAATCTCGAAATCGATTACACTTGTCAGTGCAGAATATTTTAATGCCAGCTCACTATTCTCCAGTTTGGATTCCACTGTCGCATTTGAATAATCAAATGTTGGCGTCATTGGGAAGGCCATCATCTTTGGCGCCCAATAGCTTTCAGCGCCTGGGAAAATCGTCGGTTGAAAGCGCGGCATCCATACCAATTCAAACGTGTGGTCGCCGCGATAATAATTCAATTTTACCGCATCGACGCCGATCCGGATCTCCTCAAAATCGGGCAGCAGAAATTCGCTCAGATCCTTGGGCGAGATGATATCGGTGATAAACACGCCATCTGCTTTGCCCCAGATGATTTGCTGTTTCCCCAGTCGAATATCGATGTTTCCGAAATAGATATCCAGATATGCCTGGCGCAATTTTAAATTAATATCCCGGTCAGGATATTGGTACAGGTAGGGATTAAAATACAGCGCTGTCTTATCACGCTTGTGCTCCAATTTCAAATCCAATGTATTCTGCTGAATGGAATATGAGCCATCTTCGGTTAACACGCCCAAATACGTTCTGCCGTAACCACGAAATGTCAATCCCTGCGGCAAAGCATATCCTGCAGTTAAAAATAGTGCAATGAGCGCGAGTGATATGATTTTCGTTCTCATTTTACAATCCCCTTTTCATCATTCGTTCGGTGAAGTTATCGTCGGATACTCCCACATCCACTTGCACATTTTCAAGCAACATGTCCGTTTTATGATCTTTCTGAGAATTAGACATTTCACTGTGCAGTATCAACCAGTAACCTTTGATCTTTTCATATTTCTTCACCGTTAACATTTTCAATAGGTCATCGTCCTCATCATAGAATTCCTTCTTTAATCCGATCCATTTATCTTTAATTATCCAGGTGATTGTTTTCGAATACATATAATTTTCTTCTTTGGGAATGCTCTCAACAACATAACAGCTTTCCCCGTTATATTTTTCTTCCCGCAACAAATTGTGCGTATCTTCAGTGGGATGGCGGTCTCCCAAATCATCATAAGTGAAATCCGATCCCATAAAATAATCACTTTTGCTATCGCTGGAAATGCGTTTCACCCGCTTCAACGCCGGCAAATAAATCCACTGATCGTCATCGCGTCCTTGTTCGTCGTAACTCCAGTTCATAAACGAAGTATTGCGGACATCAGCCGGCGATATGAAAAACATGGTCTTTTTTTCCACTTGACCAAAATTTTTGAGATATTGACGAATCTTTCGCACCCGTTGATCATCCCGAGAGTTAATCAGGGTCATCGTTAATTCACCAGTTTGATCTTTGCCAGTGGGACGATCATACACATTTTGAATGATCTGCAATCCGGTCAGTTTTTCCTGTCCAAAAGCGAGTACCGGCATGAGAAGAGACATCATTAACATACTATTTATCATTTTCTTAAAAGACATGACAAACCTCCTTGATTCATTTTTAAGTTAGAGTTAATTTAAATTATTTTTTCTTTTTAAAATAAATATTTGACATATAAAGCAAAACATACATCACTGTTACTGTTCCCAAAAAACTGGTAAACATATTCAGCGACACCAGCGCGCCCAGCGCACGGTTCGGCGGAAATACTGAAAACAACAGCACTAAAAATCCGGCGATAACAACCACTGCGTTAAAAATAATCGCCCGCCCGGAATGGTGCATGGTTTGTCGGCTCGTTTCATTTTTATCGCCGGTTTCCTGTGCATATATTTTATAGCGTTCGATGAAATGCACGCCATAGTCAATTCCGATGCCAATGGCAATACTTGACAGCAACGCCGTTGTTGTGCTCAGCGGGATGTTAAACAATCCCATAACTCCAAAGCTGATAAAGGCAGTGATCGTGATCGGCACCGCTCCAATCACCCCGGCAGTAATTTTTTTGAACATGAACGACAGCAGCGCAATAACGATAATCAGCGACAGGATCAGGCTTTTAATCTGTCCTTCCAAAATGAGGTCTGAAAAAACCAGCCCTTTGTACCCGGAACCAGCATAGTTAAGTTTGACGCCTAAATTCTTAAAATTTCCAAGATGCCTGTCAATCGCTGCCAGTGCACTATTCAGCGCTTTTGAATTATCACTTTTCAACTGAAATGTCACATTGGCTTTTTGATAATTATAATCCACCACCTGCCATAAATTTTCTGGATCGCCGGACATTTCGTAAAGCAGTAAATATTGAGCGACCAGTTCTTTGCTATCCGGAATGATATTGTATTTTTCACTGTCCGCGTGCATCACTTTGTTCATTCGTTTTAAATAATCGGTCAATGCGAATGAATTGCCTACCACTTCCAGACTGCCATCCACATCCTGCTGCATCTGATCCATGGCAGTGAGAATTGCTGGTTCTTTAAACGCATCCAACTCACTGGAATCCAAAATCACATTCAGCGTGGATGTTCCGCCAAAATATTTGTTAATAAACTTGTCAGTCAATACGATGTCGCTGTCTTTTTCAAACTTGTCCAGAAAACTGGAATTGATCCACACTTTACTCATGCCAAAAATAGATACTGCACCAATAGCGATACTCACAAAAATCGTTGCGTATTTGTGCCGATTAATAAAAAGGGCAAATGCTGTAAAAGCCCGACCCTGTTCTCCAATATTCTTTGAATCCTGCTTAATTTTTGGAAGACCGAATGCCATTATCCCGGCTGGAATGAGTGCAAGCGAAAACACCATCGCCATCATCACACCAAAAGCGGTGAACACACCAAAATATTTAATTGGATACACTTCCGATGTCAACAGCGAGATAAATCCCACCGCTGTGGTTACCGACGTCATCACTACCGGTTTCCACATTTCTTTTAGCATATCAAGAACAGCTTCTTTTTTGCCGACACCGGGATTGCTTTTCATAAATAAAAATAAATGACTGTACAGATGAATGCCATCTGCCACCCCAATGGCAATGAGCATCACTGGTATCATCGTCGACACCGCGTAAATCGGAATGCCAACGGCTGCCATTAATCCGAATGCCCAGACCGTGCTGATTAGAACCACCAGCAATGTGAAAATGGTGCTCTTCACGCTGCGTAAAACGAACAGCAGCACCAAAATAATCACAACAATAACAATCGGTACCATCCGCTGCATGTCCCGTGGACCCAAATACGCCATAGTACCTTCCACAATGGGGCGGCCGGCAACGTGTAATTTCTCCGGTCCTTCATAGGTTTTTGCCAGGTCTAATAACTCGTGATAAAATTCCTGGGAAAACACATCATCGCCAATTTCCGCAACCACAATCGTTACTTTTTCATCGGTGGATACCAACCTGCCAAACACCATCTCATTGTTCCGAACGTTTTGCTGCAACTTGCTCAAGGAAGAATCGCTATCAGGCACGCGGTCAAAAAATGGTTTCACATCAAGCCCTTCCTCGGTTCCGATGATATTATCCGCACTGTAAAGCGAAGTCACGTCATCTTTGTGAACCTGCTCCATCTTTTGTAGCGCTTTTGTCAACTGTTTCACTTTATTCAGCGTGCCGCTGTTGTAAATTCCCTGTTCATTTTCGATGGCGATGATCACACCGTCTTTGATATTGAACCAGTCTTCGGCCTGATTGCTGTAAACAAACGCCGGATGATCCTGGGGCATATACTCATCGAGATCGGTTTCCATGCGCGAATTCTGCTTCATCTGCCAGAAAAAGAGAATCGTAACGATCAACACAATTGCTAAAATCAGCCACTGTTTTGTGATTAATTTTTCAAAAAATCTGTTCATATTGTCTCCTTAACTTGAGCTTTGAAATTATTATCATTGTAAATTTTACATTATTTGTTATCACTCACTAACTTAATTGGTTTACAACAATCCATTTTGATGCAAACTAAATAAATAAATTTTTAAATATCCTGACCAATGTCAAAAATTTGAGATAAATTATTCTTTAGTCGTCATCATTGTTAACATTGTCTCGACCACAGATTTTCCCCGTTGCACCAGGGAAAACTGAAAATCCTTCAATTTCCATTGAAAAATGATCACCCGAATCGCGCCCATCATGATCGAAGCCAGGTTGTCGGCATCTTCATCAATGATAATCTTTTTGGCTTGGCCAGATTTTATCAAATCCATAAGCAGGCGATAGCGTGAATTGGTAATCAAAGCCAGCTTGCGTTTAAACTTCTCATTTAAATTAAATACCTCTTCAGACATCATGATCGTTGTCATGGCTTGATTCTTCTCAAAATACGCCAGTTGCAGTAAAAAGAGCTGCCTGATTTTTTCCAGTTCACCTTCCACCGCAATCAACTTTTGTTGAATCAGTTCACCAAACTCCTTCATTTTATTGAGAATGCCCATGATGATGTCGTCTTTGCTTTTAAAATGGCGATAAATTGCTGGCTCGGAAATCCTCACCCGACTTGCCAGCTCCCGAATGGACAATGCTGGAAACCCGTTCTCATGTATAATCTGGATACCCTCATTGATAATTTGCTCTTTTCTCTCCCCAGATGTGATTCTCATATTTCTCTTTCCCAATATTTGTTAGTTATCATTCGCTAACAAATATAATCAAAAAAAAATCATTGTCAAGCTTTTTTATTTCTCGATGGCAATATAACAAAATAGTTCTTATAAATCATTGACTAAAGTCAAGCAAAGTGTGATCGTCACCAGCCAGATGGCAATGGACGTCATCCTGACTACTATTTTTCAAAAAAAAAAAAGAAACATAGAGGATACTGAGTTACACCGATTTAAAAATAACAAGAACCAAAATATAGAGAATAATTCAAATTC
>JALOPY010000715.1 GCA_025453735.1 bacterium
TATCGATCAAAATTATCGCACCAAAAATTTTCGGATTTTGGTGGGACCCCAGGCTGGCGCCACGTTCGGCGTTTATTGCATGACGGAAAATCCCGATGCCTTCCATGCCTTCATCCTCAATAATCCGTTCTGGATCAATTACACCAGGGATTTGATCCTCCAGCGCACCGAGGCATTCTTTGATCAAAACAAATCGTTTCATAAATTCTTATTCATCTCCTATGGCAGCTCTGACGATCAACCCGAAGCCATGGATTATGTCCAGAAATTTGCAAACATCATCGAGGCTAAAAATCCACCAGATTTTCGCTTCGAGTTAAACCGCCTGAGTGAGGAGGATCGGCTGGATTTCATTCCGCCGCTGGGATTGAAGCGAGGACTGCGATCCCTGTTTCGGGATTACAAATTTCCTGAAGACAGGCAAGTGGCTGGACTCGAAGACATCAAAACGTATTACCAACAGTTGTCCGAAAAGTATGGCTTTGCGGTCGATGTGCCCGAATTTGTGCTGGTGCTTCAGGGGGGTAAATTTAGTCAGCAGCGAAACTATGCGGCGGCGCAGGAGATTTTCGAATATTTAATCAAAATCTATCCCACCTCGCTCAATGCTTTTATCCAGTTGGGAAACCTCCATCGCAACCTGGGGAATTTTGAGCAGTCGCTCTTGTATTACCAAAAATTTTCTGAAAAGATGAGGGACTCATTTATCCTGAACCAGATAACAACGCTGGAAAAAATAATCAACGAATCGGCTGGTTATGCTATTGAAAAGGAGTTGAATAAATCTGGCATCAAAGCGGCAGTGAAGAAATATCGGGAGATCAAATCCGATCCGCAGAACAAGTTATATTTCGATGAGCGGGAATTCAATGCGCTGGGATATCGGCTGATGGGCAAAGGTCAGGTGAAAAATGCAATCGAGATTTTCAAATTGAATGTGGAGATGTATCCCCAATCAGCGAATGTCTATGACAGCCTGGGTGAGGCGCACATGACTGATGGGCAAAAGAAATTGGCGATTCAGAATTACAAAAAGTCGTTAGAACTGAATCCTGATAATAATAATGCGAAAGAAATGCTGGAGAAACTTCAAGAAAATTCCAAATCCCAAAAAACAAAATCCAGATAAATTTCAGCAGTCCAGGAATCAAGTTCCAGACCTTTTGTCATCTTAATATTTGCGAATCAGTTTTAATCGGTTTTGGAAATTGAATGTTGAAGTTTTTAATTTAGTTGCTATTTGTCAATCGCTGTTTGAAATAAAAATAAATTGGCAAGCCGCTCCCAATCAGGATTGCGGCGGATAATACACCGCCAATTGGATAGGCGATGAAGGTGCCGTACGCGAGGTAAAGCTGAGTGGCAATCGCCAGAAATACCATCAGCCACCAGATTGGCGCATGGTACGTCGGACGATAATCGTCACATTTTCTCAATTTGAAAAACGCTGCATAAACCAGGGCATTTTGCAGCAAATAGGAAAGCGTAAAATAACCTAACAACTGCTCGATATTCCCCACGAAAAGTAACATGATTGCCAATCCCGACTGAAGCAGGATTGAATAGTCCGGTGTATGGAATCGAGGATGAACATGCTTGAATGTTGAAAAAAATAGTCCATCGCGGGCAATTGCATATTGGATTCTCGGCTGCACCATGATGCAGGCGCTGGCAGCGCCGATCATGGAAATGAACGCGGCAATCGCCAAAAAGGGTGCGGCAAATTTGGCAAAAAATGGCAGGTATTGAAATGGATTGGCAAATGAACCGCTCGATTCCAGCAGCTTGTCATGGGGAACGATTGCGCTCGTTGCCAATGCAATGAGTGTGTAAGCCAATGTAATCCCCAACGCCGACCCAATTAACGCCCGGGGCAAATTTCTCTGTGGATTTTTAATTTCACCCGCCATATACAACACATTGGGAAAGCCGGCGTAAGACCAGGTCGTGGCAGCCACACCTGCGACGAGCAGCGTCCAGATTCCTCTTTGAGGATCGACTATGGGTAACGTCGATTGAGGATCGACTATGGGTAACGTCGAATGGAGATTGCCCGAATTAAGATAAAACAATCCGGCAACAGAAAGTAAAATGAGTGGCGAAATTTTCGCGATCGTCAGAAAGATTTGTAAATTTCCACCCTGTTTCACATCTCGATAATGCACATAAGTCAAGGTGATGATGAGCATCGCGGCGAACAGCTTGCCAAGAATCGTTCCATCCAGGGGCGGGTGAAATATTTTCAATGCCGCGCTGGCGCTTAGCGCAATAATCGTAATCGAGGGCGTATCGCTCGTCCAAAACACGGTCCAGACATACAGAAAAGCCAATGGCTTGCTGCCGGCTTTTCCTCAGGGTAGGCAGTGCCCAACTCCGCCAGAATGAAGATTTGTGGAATCCAGATTAGCCCCCCGATTAGCCAGGCAAAAACAGCGAGCATGGGACTCCCAGTCTCGCGAGCCACAATGGGAAGTGTAATAAAAACTCCTGAGCCGATGACGGTTCCGACGATAATGGCGAGCACATGCCCCAGGTTTAGTTTGCGTGTCAGTTCAGCGATTTATGATTTCTCCTTCATTTGGCAGTCAAAAAAAAGTTAATTCCCGCTCGCTAATGATACTTGTTTGGATTTTGGTAATATTTCAGTTACCGGTGGAAAATAAATCAGGTTTCTCCAAGAACCCTGGTTTATAGACCTAAGATTGAGGTATTACGGATTTTGAACGAATGATCTTGACAATCATCTCCGCTTGAAACGCAACTCCGATATAAACCGTTCCTACTGGTTTTTCCAGTGTTCCGCCGCCAGGTCCCGCAATGCCGCTCACCGCGATCCCGAGGTCAGAACCGGTCTTCTTCAAAATGCCATCCAGCATTTCTGAAATCGTTTTTTCACTAACGGCTCCAAATTTTTCCAGCGTTTCATGCGATACGCCCAGCCACTTCTCTTTTATATCATTGCTGTAGGAAACAATGCCGCCAACAAAAACTTCTGATGAGCCAGGGATGTCGGTCATCAATTTGGCGATTAGTCCGCCAGTACAGGATTCCGCGGTGGCAATGGTCAGTTTTTCAGTTTTCAACAGCTCTACCAAATTCTGGTAATCTTGCATCGGTCGATCCATAATACGCTTACAACAATTCCTAAACAATGTCCTGCTGCAGGATTGAATATAGATAAACAAAAATTTAAAATCAAGCAGGATTATCTTCCTAGAGTAAAAGCTCACTTACAGGTGGAAAATAAATCAGGTTTCTCCAAGAACCCTGGTTTATAGACCTAAGATTGAGGTATTACGGATTTTGAACGAATGATCTTGACAATCATCTCCGC
>JALOPY010000129.1 GCA_025453735.1 bacterium
CTACAACACTTCTGTCGGAGATGAAGGAGGCTTTGCCCCGAATTTGAATTCGAATGAGGAAGCGCTTCAGGTGATCATGGAAGCAATAGAAAAAGCAGGATACAAAGCCGGCGAGCAGATTTTTATTGCACTTGATCCGGCATCGAGTGAGTTTTTCAACAAAGAGACCAAGAAGTATGAATTAAAATCCGAAGGCAAGAATTTAAATTCATCGCAAATGGTGGATTATTATGCCAAATTGGTGAAAAACTATCCCATCGTGTCGATTGAAGATGGCATGGCTGAAGATGATTGGGATGGCTGGAAAATTATGACGGATAAATTGGGCAATTCCATTCAATTGGTTGGCGATGATCTTTTTGTTACGAATACGAAGCGATTGAGCGCCGGCATCAGCAAAGGCATTTGCAACTCGATTCTGATTAAAGTAAATCAAATTGGAACGTTGACAGAAACCCTCGATGCGATTGAGATGGCGCATCGAGCCGGTTATACGACAGTCGTTTCACATCGCTCCGGTGAAACCGAAGATTCGACAATCGCGGATATCGCCGTTGCGATGAATACCGGGCAAATTAAAACCGGATCAGCATCCCGAACAGACCGAATTTGCAAATATAACCAATTGATACGGATCGAAGAAAACCTGGGAGAGGCTGCTATCTTTGCCGGGAAAAGCGTCATTAAAAATAGAAAGTAGCTGCAAAAATCTGGACTTAATTCAAGAAGATCGCCATTGAGGAGTTGGTAGCATTTGAAAAAAACGATTTGTTTCTGAAACTAAAGTTTCATCGTAAGAATTGTTTCATCATTTCCGAGTACTATTGTTTTCACTGGTTTTTATGCTGAAGAAAAAAAGAAAAAGTTATAATAAGAGTCCGCAGAAATCAAAACGACGTCCAATTCATTATTTAATTATTTTAGGGGCTATGTTTTTCTTTTATGTTTTCTTTTTGAGCAATCACGGACTTTTAAAATACTACCAGCTTCTCAGGCGCAGAGAACAACTCGTTAAGCAGATAAACCAGTTAAAGCAGGATCAAAATCAGCTTCAACAGGAAATAGATTTGTTATCGAATAATTATCGTTACATCGAAAAAATTGCACGAGAGAAATACCAAATGGGAAAAAAAGGAGAGAAAATATATATTATCACTTCTCCTGATAAGAAGAATTAAAAATCAACTCGAAGTACCGTTATGTGGAAAAAGTTGAAATCTTATTTCGTAACCGGGCTAATTGTACTGATCCCCCTGGTGTTGACAATTTATATTATCTGGAAATTATTCATTGCTATTGATGGAATATTGCAAGGCTTGATTGGTCGTATATTTACCAGCCTGGGCATTGGCGAAACCGGTCAAACTTTTATCGGTTTGGGATTTGTTTCGGTTATTCTATTGATCCTGCTCACCGGATTGATTGCCAGAAATTATATTGGGAAGAAAGCAATTAAGTGGGGTGAAATGATTTTTATCCGAATTCCATTGATAAACCGGATTTATATCGCCATCCAGCAAATAAGCAATGCGTTCCTTTCAGAAAAACGAGAAGTATTCAAAAAAGCAGTTTTAATTGAATATCCACGCAAAGGGATCCATTCAATCGGTTTTTATACTCAGGATACCAAAGGTGAAGTCCAGGAACGATTGCATACTGATGTAGTCAGTGTGTTCCTGCCGACCACGCCGAATCCAACATCGGGTTTTTTATTATTCGTTCCAAAATCAGAAGTCGTGGAATTGGATATGTCTATCGAAGATGCGCTTAAGCTGGTGATTTCAGGCGGAGCGATAGGGATAAGCAGCAAATCTAAAAGCGGGAAAAAAGTTTCAACGCCGAGTGAACAGAGTGTCTTACCAGCTAACGCAGACAGCGATAACATCAAGACAAATAGTTAGAACCGTGAATAAGTCTCGAAGAATATTCATTTTTTTATTTGTTGTGCTGCAATCGCTGGCAATAATACATGAAACGCATGGACAGAAAAATCCGTTTGCGTATCAGGTTGGTTTTCAACAAAATTTAAATTCTTATTACTGGCTTTCTCAAATTCATTATAATCGAGTTATTTTTGGAACCGGGTTGTTTGAGCTTCAGGAAAATTTCAATTCATCATTGATTCGATTGAGTGGGGACGAGCACAAATGGAAAGACGATCAGCAGCTCAATATAAAATTATTCATTCCCGGAACTTCAAAATGGGGGGCGCGGTTTTCCGCGTCAGCGAATAATTTTACCGATCGCTTATCAGGATTGGTAAATGATATCAAAACGAATTGGGCAAAAGTGGGATTGCTATTGCAGCCACTTCCGAAGATCACGCTGAATTCGGACATTGGGTATATTTATGATGATCGGCTCGCTCGTATTGACAGGGGATTGACCTATAATATTCAATTAAAAACAGATTCCCTGGTGTTGAATGATTACCGAAATAGGCTCTATTTTTTTAACAGAAGCGATCAGTTTGCAATTCGTAATAATAGCGATTTGGAATTTAATTATAATGTAAAAAAATATTTTCAATACGGGACAATGGATTCGCTCTCAATACATTGGTCTCGATTGCGTCGTGATAATTATGATCTAATCGAAATAGAAAAGCTCTACATCGAAACATTATCAGAAGAAAATAAAGGTTTCCAGAATAGTTTGGTTTATGGAATTCAAAGCAATGTTTTTTTGGGTGTAAATTCGAGGCTAAATCAGCGTGTCTCAAGCGTTGAAAAGCATCAGCAACGAAAGACGCTTGATGCGCGATCGAAAAAAGATTTTCTATCTGAAAACGAGCTCACCATGTCGCTGTATCATAATTTCATGATAGCTAATCTTGCGATAAAATATGAAACCAATAGCCAAAAAAATGACGTGCCCGATTCACTAAAAGCAAAGAAATTTTCAAAGTATTTTTATTATATCTCCCCGGATTTTCAAAGTTCACGGTTAACGCTATCAACAATGAGCAAATTTTATATGTTCACTTCAGATACGTTGCAGCTCAATGGCTCCATCAGTCGCTTTCGCTATGACACCCCGGAGAATAACATGGATGACCGAGATGAATTTCGCCTGAATTTGAGCTTATCTGAAATCCACCCTTTCGCAGAAAATCTGACACTTGTTTTGAATGGCAGCGTTAACCTGCATCATCTTGTTTATATTTTCAGCGAGCGAAGCGCGAACAATAATTGGATGCGCATCTTTCGGCTCTATCCCCAGGTGTTTTTCAAACCGAATAAGAATATCGCCATCGCGCAGCACTTTGAAATCCTGGCTAATTACGTGGCTTATGATTATGAAATGGGAACAACCACGACCGATTTGAAGAGCTATATTTTCAGACGGTTTTCATTCACCCAGCAAATTCAAGCACAGCTTTCGCGACGGACCGATATTTTTATTAATTATAAACTCGAGTTGGAAGAAAATGGGAAATTGGATTGGGACCGGTGGACTGAATATTTATTGATGAACAGAAAAAATCATTGGCTTCACTTTAATTTTAATTACCAGTTCAGGAATCATTTTTTGTTATCGCCAGGATTCATAATCCACAATCGAGCTGAACAGCGCAATACTCTTGCTGTTTTGCCCGGGAGTTATCTGGCACAGGGCGGCAATATAACAAGTTTTGGTCCGACATTTAAATTTGTTTATCAGCCACATCATCGTTTGCGCCTAAGCCTGGAAGCAATAAGGCGTGTGGTGACAATGGTTTCGGAGAAAAAACAATTTATTAATCATATCGATCTATCCCTATCATGGTATAATTGACCTGTGAATCATTGAGAAGGAGACAAATTTGTCAATTGAAGGTGCAAGCACTTACCGGATGGTCATTGAGAGCGATTTGAGAAATGTCCAGCGTGTCGAAAAGATGACCGAAAAAATCGCGACCTATATGAATTTCTCTGATGAGGATAAAGATAGCCTTGCCATTGCAGTAACAGAAATAGTAGGAAATGCGATTGCACACGGCAATAAAAAGATGAAAGATAAAAAAGTGACCATTGATTTTAAATACAAAGACGATGTGATAACGGTGCTCGTGCAGGATGAAGGGGCGGGATTCAACGAGAATGAGGTCGCTAATCCGCTGGAACCTGAAAATTTGCTGAAAGAGAGTGGCAGGGGCATTTTTATCGTTCGGGCATTGATGGACCAGGTTGACTTTATTCGCAGCGCGAACGGCACACACGTTCGTCTTGTTAAAATCAAAAAATTGAAAAGCTCCTGATCAAACCCAAACGAACTGGTGTTTTGAAGTTATCCAACTATCTGTTTTTGAACGTGCTGCTCACCTGTACACAGGAATCTCTCATTAAATTAACTTTAACGAGCATACCTTTCCCTTGCTTAACAGGAATGAAACGGCATTACCAGGGAGCTTACCCGCCATTTTTACCACTCACATTTTAAATCCAATTGAAACCCGCCGGCAGAGTTGTGGCTGGATCAAACCACGTATTGTGATAAATGCAATGACGGATAAGCTATGGCTGCAATTAACAAGCATTATTGATTCCGAAAAATTGTTTTTCAATGCAAAAGTTATAAAAACAATTTAACGTGCCTTCCCTGCTAACTGACATTTTCTTCCTGTGAAGCAACCAACTCTCTTCTCAGGATGACTAACTCTTCGATTGCTTTTTTCTTTTTTTGAATTCGATCCTGAAGAACATTTTCATCCCGGCTAATAACCATCAGCGTCATGGTATCAGCTATTTTGTTTGCTTGAAGAGAAATTGCCTCGTTCAGAGAAGTGATTCGCTTTTTCAGCTTATCGATTTTCTTTTCGAGTACCAGCTTCTCATCGCCAGTCGCAATCATAAAACTCCCTCCCGAATTAAATGATCAAACCACCAAATTGTTTTAACATGGTTTTATTACTCCAAAGTTAGAATAAGTAAACCATAGTTGGAAATTAGATTTAAAGATTTGAAAACTGGATAAATAATTGGCTGGAGTGCATCACGAAAAAGGGAATCGTTTGTATTGCGACTATATGATGGCGCTCACCTTTTCGAATAGAACATTTCCAACCAAAATGCAGCACAACTTTGACCCGTTAAAAGTTGTTTAAAATAATGCAAGATAATTAAACGTTTCTTTAACTAATTTGAATAAAATAAAGTTTCACTGTCGAGCTAAAAGTAACGCTAAATTATATCATATAATATATAACTTTAAAATTTAATGTCAATATTTATTTATAAGTTACCCAAAAAAAAATTATTAAAAGCATCTCGTTTCAACTTTTTTTTATTTCAAATATATTTTTCTTGACAATTACTAAAAAAATGTTATATTAAGATTAAAACAAATCCCCTTTAAGCCAGTCCCGAGAGGTGGGAAAGGGGCGGAAACGTTGCAATGCCTTCATACGCCCCCGTAGAAGGCTTTTTTTATGTTCAGTTTTGAGCAAACTATGGCACGCAAAGTAAAAGCAAAAATTATCGATGAGATTGGACTGAAACGAACTGTTATCCGCCTGGCTCATGAGATTTTAGAACGAAATCGAGGCGCCGATAACCTGGTAATTATTGGGATTCGAACCAGAGGGGTTTTCCTGGCGCAACGAATCATTAATGAAATCCATAATATTGAGGGGAAACGGCTGCCGCTCGGGATTTTAGATATAACCATGTACCGTGATGATTTTCGCGAACGGCTGAAGCAGCCTGTGGTTCAACAAACAGACATCCCATTTGATATTTATGAGAAAGATGTCGTATTAGTCGATGACGTGCTTTACACCGGGCGAACAACACGCGCCGCGCTGGAGGCGTTAATGTCGTTTGGCCGACCTGAGCGGATCCAGCTTGCAGTTCTCGTCGATCGGGGGCATCGCGAACTACCAATCAAGCCAGATTATGTCGGGAAAAATATCCCAACTTCGATCGGCGAAGAAGTTCAGGTTAAATTAAACGAAGTCGATGATGAAGATTGTGTGTTGTTGGTTGAAAGTCCCACGACAACACAAGCAAAATAAATCAACGAGGTGATTGAAAATCAACGACGTGGTCTTTAAACGAAAACACCTGTTAGGATTGAAGGGAGTTTCTGCCGAAGAGATCAAGTTTATTCTGGAACAGGCAGAGTCCTTCAAAGAAGTTTTGAAACGTCCCATTCCTAAAGTGCCGACACTTCGAGGCAAAACAGTTGTCAATCTTTTCTACGAAGCGTCAACGCGAACCCGCATTTCTTTCGAGCTTGCCGAAAAACGATTATCCGCCGATGCAATTAATTTTTCTTCCAGCACTTCATCTACAAAGAAGGGTGAAAGCCTTAGAGACACCGCTCAAAATATTGAAGCCATGAAAGTCGATATGGTCGTTATTCGTCATGGGGCTGCTGGCGCGCCGCATTTTCTGACACACTGGATCAAAGGATCAGTGATCAATGCCGGCGATGGTTGCCATGAGCATCCCACCCAGGCGCTTCTTGATATGAAGACATTGTTAGAAATATTCAATGATTTAAAAAGCCTGCGAGTTGCCATTGTTGGAGATATACTCCATTCTCGGGTTGCACGATCGAATATCTATGGACTTGCAACGATGGGAGCAGAAGTCGCAATTTGCGGTCCCTCACCGCTGATACCTCCAGAAGCTGAAAACTGGAAAGTGAAAATTTTTCACAATGTCGATCAAGCCATTGCCTGGGCAGATGTCGTCATGGTGCTCCGAATTCAATTAGAACGTCAGTCGGCGAACTATTTTCCAACATTGAGAGAATATCACAATTATTTCGGCATTACAAGAGAGCGATTAGAAAAAGCTGGAAAGAAGATAAAAATAATGCATCCGGGACCGATCAATCGCGGCGTGGAGCTGGAAAGCGATCTGGCAGATGATCCGGAATTTTCGGTTATTTTAGACCAGGTGACCAATGGCGTTGCTGTGAGAATGGCAATTCTCTACCTGTTGGCAGGAGAAGTGGGAAGTCAATCGACAGGTGGTACGCTCAAACTCATTTGCTGCGGAGCATTGCGAGAATGGATTTGGGGAACGTTAGAATTTATTTGGGAGCGAAGTATTTCAATTTCGGCATTCCAGCTCCATCAGACTCTGATAGAATGAATTCATAGTGCAGCATAGCTGCAAATAAATTGTTCAACACCAAGATCACCCGCCAGTTGGCGGGGATTCGCCTCTCGGCGAACACGAAGTAAACGCTAAGTTCACGAAGAAAAGAATAATCTTTTTTTTGTATCTTTGGTTCTTTCTTGGCGACCTGGTGTTTGAAAGCCCTCTTGCCAAAAAATGCAAGATTGATTTGGTAATAGAATAATATGATCGCTGAAAATCGCCCAATTTTAAAATTAAAAATTAAAAAAATATGCGTGAGAATCTGACA
>JALOPY010000716.1 GCA_025453735.1 bacterium
CCCCGGAAATGGCAGCGGGCTTATCCGCGGTTGACAAACGTTCCTCTGAAGCGGGATTGTTTGGATCGATTGCAGCGGGATTATTTAAGCCAGAACAAGCGAAAAATATTTAAACAAAAGGAATAAGAATGAGAGTTCATCATTTTTTAGGATTCGATATCGGCGCTTCGAGTGGACGAACATTATTGGGAACGCTGCAGAATGAAAAAATCATTATCAAAGAATTGCATCGCTTCCCCAATGGCATGATCGACATCCTGGGCAAGCTGCGCTGGAACATCGTTGATCTGTTTGAAAATATCAAGCAGGGCATGAAAGTCTGCGCCTCGGAAATTACGACAAAACCAGCAAGCATCGCTGTCGATACCTGGGGCGTGGATTACGGACTGTTTGCAGCGGACGGCAACATGCTCGGTTTGCCTTATGGCTATCGAGACGCTCGCACGGATGGAATGATGGACGAGTTTTTTAAAATTATTCCTCGTGATCGGGTCTATGAATTGACCGGAATTCAGTTCATGCAATTGAACACACTCTTCCAGCTTTTTTCGATGCAACGAGCCAAAAGCCCGCTGCTTGACGTCGTTTCGGATCTGCTTTTCATGCCTGATATGATCAGTTATTTTTTGACCGGAATCAAAAAAACCGAATTCACGATTGCCACGACCTCGCAACTCTATAATCCAAGAAAAAAAGATTGGGATGACGAATTGTTTCAAGCTTTGGGAATTTCAAAAAACATCATGCAGGAGATCGTGCCGCCGGGAACCGTGCTAGGAAATTTATTGGAAAGCATCGCCAATGAAACTGGACTGGAACGAATTCCCGTGGTCGCAACTGCCAGTCATGATACCGGAGCGGCGGTCGCGGCTGTGCCGGCTGAGGGAAAAGATTGGGCCTACATTAGCTCTGGCACCTGGTCACTGGTCGGTGTGGAAATAAACAAACCGATTATTAATAAAAAATCCCTGGAATTTAATTTTACCAATGAAGGCGGCGTTAAAGGAACGTTTCGCTTTTTAAAAAACTGCATGGGGCTCTGGCCCGTTCAGCAATGCCGAAAAGCATGGTCGAGTGAAAAAGAATTAAGTTATGCAGAAATGACCAAACTAGCAGCATCTGCTCGACCCTTTGTTGCTGTTATCGATCCCGATCATCAAGGATTTCTCAATCCACCCGACATGCCGGAAGCGATTCGGGAGTATTGCCGCGAAACAGGACAAACCATCCCGGAGAATCCCGCTGACATGACCCGCAGTATTTTAGAGGGATTAGCTTTAAAATATCGCTACATTTTTGATCAACTGAAACAGGTGCATCCGCATCCGATCAATCGCATCCACATTATTGGAGGCGGAACGCAAAATAAATTGCTTTCCCAGTTCACTGCCGATGCAACCGGGATTCCAGTTGTGGCAGGACCGGTTGAAGCGACGGCGATTGGGAACATCATGGTTCAGGCGATGGGATTGGGAATTGTGAAATCTCATGCTGACATCCGCCAGATCATTAAGAATTCTTTTGAATTGGAAAAGCATGAGCCACAAAATGCGAATAATTGGGATGCGGCTTATGATCGGTTTGTGAATATCATTCGATGAGTGCATTTTCACAACTATCTTGTGATTTTGCATTGCATTTTAACAACGGTCTTGCAAATTTGCAATGCAATCTTACAATTCTCTTGTAAAATTGCATTGTCCATTTCAGAAAATTAGGAGGAATTTTGCTATGTCAAAAGCATATAAAATGCTCATCAACGGCAAATGGCTCTCCGGCAAAGAGACCATCGACGTCATCAATCCATATAATCAAGAAATATTGGGTACGATTCCCAAAGCCACGAAGGAAGATGTGAGTGCGGCGATTGAAAGCGCCCAGCAAGCGTTTGAAATTATTTCCAACATGCCCGCGCATCAGCGGAGCAAAATTTTAGAAAAAACTTCTGAGCTGGTCCAACAACATCAGGAAGAAATTACCACCATCATCGCCAGTGAATCTGGGCTGAAGTGAGTCGTGGGGCAGAGACCTTCAAATTCGCTGCCGAAGAAGCCAAACAAATTCATGGCGAGACAATTCCGATGGACGCCAGCCCCAGCGGAGAGAATCGATTGGGATTTTTCATTCGGACGCCAATTGGTGTGATTGGCGCGATTTCTCCTTTCAATTTCCCATTGAATCTGGTCGCCCACAAAATTGCACCGGCGATTGCGGCGGGAAATTCGGTTGTTTTGAAACCAGCTACGACAACGCCGCTCACTGCCTTGAGAATGGCTGAATTGCTAATGGAAGCCGGACTTCCCGATGGGGTGTTGAATATCATTATGGGCGGCGGCTCCACTTCGGAAAATATATCATGAGTCGCGGCGGCTTGAAAAAATATACTATGGAATTGGGCAATAATTCGGCGGTGATTATTTGTGAAGATGCAGATATTGAAAAGGCGATTCCCCGGTCCGTGGTCGGCAGCTTTGCCAATTCAGGGCAGATTTGCATTTCGGTGCAACGGATTTATGTGCATCAGTCGATTGCGCGTGAATTTACCAGGCATTTTGTCGAAGCCACTAAAAAGCTGGTCCTCGGCGATCCGCTAGATAAAAATTGTGATGTGGGCCCGATGATCGATATTCGTGAAGCCGAGCGAACCGAGCAATGGATCAGCGAGGCTGTGGCAGGTGGCGCTGAAATTTTGACTGGCGGCAAACGCAACGGCGCCGACTAACGTGAATCCAACAATGAAAGTCGTCAGTGATGAAGTTTTTGCCCCGGTCGTTTCGATTATTCCTTACCAGGATTTTGATGAGATGATCCGCCAGGTTGATGATTCTCGTTATGGATTGCAAGCGGGTATTTATACAAAGCAGATTGATCGAGCATTCAAAGCGATTAAAAAAATTAATGTCGGTGGAATTATGATCAATGACGCCCCGATTTTTCGGGTCGATCACATGCCGTATGGTGGCAATAAAGAGAGCGGGATTGGGCGGGAAGGCTTGAAATTTGCCATCGAGGAGATGAC
>JALOPY010000130.1 GCA_025453735.1 bacterium
TTGCAAAGACGAAATGCAAAGGATTCATCAACTTTTTAAGGGAGAAAAATCGGGGTGAAAAATTCGATATCGCTTTTTTTAAGTTCTGCTATGTGGACATCGACAGAGATAATGACATCAATAAGTTTTTTGATTACTATGTCCAGACAATCGACCAGATAAAGCAAGAATTTCCAGCGCTGAAAATTATTCATGTTGCTATTCCTTTAGCCGCCCATTCCTGGGGATTCAAGCGATTTGTCAAGAATATCGTCTTCGGCGATATTGAAAATTTCAAACGAAACCTGTTCAATGAAATGTTAAAAAAAGAATTTCAGAATAAAGATGTAATTTTTGATCTTGCCACGATTGAATCGACGTTGCCTGATGGAACAAGATCCTCATTTATCTACAAGGATAAAAGTTGTTTTTCGCTTGCCAGGCAATACACGAATGATGGCGGACACTTGAATGAGAGCGGCAGATTTTATGCAGCAAAAGAATTATTAACCATACTCGCTCAAGCATCATTAAATTAGCCTATGGCACAACATAAATCAAGCAATACCAGGAAAAGTTCAAGATAGCAGGAGAGTCAAATGGATTATATCAACGATGTTCGGAATTTTGTGGTGGAAAATTTTCTCTTTGGTGAAGGTGAAAAATTAAAGCACGATAATTCGTTTCTTGAAAACGGGATTGTCGATTCGACTGGCATTTTGGAGCTGGTCAGTTTTTTAGAAGAAAACTATCGCATTTCAATCGCTGATGATGAGCTGATCCCGGAAAATTTGGACAGTCTCAAAAACATCGATTCCTTCCTGAAGCGAAAATTGAACGGAACAACAATTCAATAAGCGAATCAGAAAATCATGTGTGGCATAACAGGTATATTTCATTTCGATGGTGATGGTAATATTTCTTTAGAATTATTACAGAAAATGACCAACATCCTCAATCATCGTGGACCCGATGAGTCCGGCATTTATCTTGATGATCTGATCGGCATGGGACATGCGAGATTGAGCATTGTCGATCTTGCAGGAGGCACGCAGCCAATCCACAATGAAGATGAAACTTTGTGGATTATCTACAATGGTGAAGTTTTTAATTATCCAGAACTAAAAGAGTACTTGCTGGAAAAAGGGCATAAGTTTTACACCACCACAGATACAGAAGTAATTCTTCATCTGTTTGAGGAACAGGGCTTTTCCTGTCTTGAGCAATTAAATGGGCAATTCGCTATTGCAATTTGGGATTCAGCGAAACAGGAATTATTTCTTGCCAGAGACCGTGTGGGAATCCGCCCCTTGTTTTACGCTAAGAACAATGGATCACTCTTATTTGCCTCAGAGATAAAATCAATTTTTATTTCAGATAAAGTTAAGCGTCAGCTCAATTATGAAGCATTAAATCACATTTTTCATTTTTGGACCACCTTGCCAGGGGAGACAGTTTTTCAGGATGTTTATGAGCTGCCGCCCGGACATTATCTGAAAATTTCCAGGAATCATTTTGCGATAACTCAATATTGGGATATTCCTTTCTATCCAACGGAGGAAAAATTAGACTGGCCTGCCGAGCGAATTTGTGAACAAATCCACGAGCTGCTCACCGATGCAATACGAATGCGGTTGCGTGCTGATGTGCCGGTCGGGTGTTACCTGAGCGGCGGACTGGATTCTTCCGGCGTGACGACGTTGGTTGTCAATAAGTTCAATAGCAATGCCAGGACGTTTGGAATCCGGTTTGAGGAGGATGGCTTTGATGAGGGCGAACATCAAAAGCTGATGGTTTCTTTCCTGAAGACGAGCCATACTGAGCTCCTGGCGACAAATGAAAGAATTGGAAGCTCGCTCGCAGACGTATTATGGCATTGCGAAAAACCATTATTGCGAACCGCGCCGATTCCCTTGTTTTTGCTTTCGGAAATTGTTAATAAAAACAATTTCAAAGTCGTGCTGACCGGCGAAGGCGCGGACGAGGTTTTTGGCGGTTACAATATTTTTCGAGAAGCAAAAGTGCGGAATTTTTGGGCAAAACAACCTGATTCTAAAAGCAGAGGCTTGCTCGTTAGACGACTCTATCCTTATATTTTTAAGAACCCCCGGCTGCGAGCAATGCAACAAAATTTCTTCGCAACTGGATTGGATCAGGCTGATGATTCGCTTTTTTCCCATGATCTTCGCTGGCAGAATACCAGCAAAATAAGAATCTTTTTTTCAAATGAAGTCCAGTCGGCAATAACTATTCAAGCCGATTATGAAAAAATGAAACAATCGCTCCCCGCGACATTTTCCTCATGGGATTATCTTGAAAAAGCTCAATATCTTGAAATGACGATTTTCTTGAGCAACTATCTGCTCTCATCGCAGGGCGATCGGGTGGCAATGGCGCATTCCCTTGAGATCCGTTTGCCGTATCTCGATTATCGCCTGATCGATTTTATGGCGCGGATTCCATCGCAATGGAAAATCAGGGGATTGAAAGAAAAATATATTCTCAAAAAAACGTTCAAAGGAATCTTGCCTGAACAAATCACGAATCGGCAAAAACATCCCTACCGCGCGCCAATTGGAAAGAGTTTATTAAATAATAAATCGATTCATGTTACGCAGGATATGTTAAGCAATCAAAGCTTAAAAAAGTCTGGTTTATTCGATGCTGCAAAAGTTAATAAACTAATTCAAAAACTCAAAACACATGATTCTCAAAGTGAAATAGATAACATGGCGTTGGTTGGCATTTTGTCAACTCAGATTGTTCACGAACAATTTATCGAAAATTTTCCTTCAAAGCCAATCGCGCTTATCACGCCAAACCTGGTGATCGATCGGCGCTTGAAAAATGTATAGCTCATGGAGATTGCCCCCATGTTTTTACCAACTTTAGTGCAACATTATTTATCGCTTTCGGCACAACGTTCCCCGGAAAAGGCGGCGCTCATTTGTGAACACGACCGGATAACTTATTTTCAGCTTGATCTGAGTTCAACACAACTGGCGCATGTTTTAAAAAATTCCGGCATCAAACGTCAGGATCGAGTCATCGTTTTCATGGATAATTCGATTGAATCGGTGATCTCGCTGTATGGCATTCTTAAAGCAAATGCTGTATTTGTCATTGTTAATGGCTCAATCAAACCCAAAAAACTTGCTTACATGATTCAAGATTCGGGTGCTCGTGTCATCATGACTCATACCTCGAAGGCAAATATTTTAGCATCTGCATTGAGCAATTTTGAACATGAAATAAAAATAATATGGCAAGGTCCCCATCAGGATATTCCCAAAGAGCTCGCTTTAATTTCCATAGGCTGGGATTCGATTTTTTCAAGTATTCAGGATAATTCCATGCGCCCAAAAATAAATTTCAATTCCGGCGCCTGTCTTGATCTGGATCTCGCGGCATTAATTTACACGTCGGGTTCCACTGGCGAGCCCAAAGGAGTGATGTCAACCCATTTCAATATGATCAGCGCTGCGCGGAGCATTATTCATTATTTAGAAAACACTGAAGATGATGTGATTTTAAATGTGCTTCCGCTTTCGTTTGACTATGGCTTGTACCAGGTTTTAATGACAATGATGTTCGGAGGGACAGTTGTTCTCGAAAAATCTTTTCTCTATATTCATAAAATCCTGGAGCGAATTGCCCAGGAACGTGTGACTGGATTTCCGATAGTCCCGACGATCCTCGCGATGCTTTTAAAATTACAGGATTTGAAAAAATATGATTTTGGCTCGCTTCGTTATATTTCAAATACAGGAGCTGCTCTGCCAGTCGAACATATTCGCAAGCTGAGGAATTTATTTCCGGGCGTCAAAATTTTTTCCATGTTCGGACTAACGGAATGCAAACGCGTGTGCTATTTGCCACCTGAGGAGATCGACACGCGTCCGGCTTCCGTGGGAAAAGCGATGCCGAATTGCGAAGTGTTCATTTTTGATGAAGCTGGAAATGAAGTGAAACCCGGGGAAATCGGGGAGCTTGTGATTCGGGGATCGAATGTCATGCGAGGGTACTGGAATGCTCCGGAACTCACTGCGAAATATTACCGACCCGGTCGTTTCCCGGGGGAGATTTTGCTTTATTCTGGTGATTATTTCCGTCAGGATTCCGAAGGCTTTCTCTATTTCATTGGCAGAAAAGATGAGATGATTAAGAGCAAAGGGGAACGGCTTAGCGCCAAAGAAATCGAAAATGTGATTTGTGAAATGGATGGAGTCGCTGAGACAGCAGTCATCGGTGTTCCGGATGAGATATTGGGTCAGGCAGTAAAAGCCTTCATTACTATTGATGGTTCCTCAATAATTTCACAAAATGATGTTTTGAAATATTGCAAAGAAAACTTAGAGCCATTTGCCATTCCCAAATACATTGAATTTGTGGAAGAATTACCAAAGACGGCGCACGGAAAAATTGATAAAAAGGCATTAGCTGGCTAAGTTTTGACTGATCGATTTTGTTCGCGAAATCTAATCTAAAGAAAACAAATTGCAGTGGTCATTAAAAAAGGATTGCTCGATGAATTTTACCAGGGAAATGATTAAAATAAATCCTGAGACTGAAACTGAAAAGTTGGTCTCGAAATTAAGAAATGATTTAATTCATGTGATAAAAAAACGGGGCGCTGTGGTTGGCATCAGCGGAGGCATCGATTCCTCATTGGTTTTGGCGTTATGTGTGAAAGCATTCGGATCCAGCAAAGTTCTTGGCGTGATGCTGCCTGAAACAGATTCCAGCCCGGATAACTTTGTGTTAGCCCGAAAATTAGTCGATAAATTTAATGTCGAATCTATCATCGAAAATATGACGCCTGCCTTGTACGGATTTGGAGCCTATCAGCGACGAGATGAAGCCATTCGCAGGGTTTTTCCTGAATATAACATGAGCTATAAAGTCAAGATAAGCCTGCCACAAAATATATTAGAACAAGACAGTTTGAATTTATTTCATCTGACGATCATCTCTCCTGAGGGAGAAGAAAAGACTGAGCGTCTTCCGCACAAAGAATATTTGCAAATCGTTGCCGCTTCAAATTTTAAACAGCGGAGCCGCTTATGCATGCTGTATTATCATGCGGAGATGCGCAACTATGCCGTAGTAGGCACCGGCAATAAAAACGAACATCAACTGGGATTTTTTGTCAAATACGGCGATGGCGGCGCTGATCTAAAACCGATTGCTCATCTGTTTAAAACAAACATTTTTCAATTAGCAGAATATCTTGACATTCCGGATGAGATTCAAAAGCGAGTTCCGACGACAGATACCTACAGTGCGGAACAGACCCAGGAAGAGTTCTTTTTCAAATTGCCATTTGAAATATTGGATGCCATCTGGTATGGCTGGGAGCATGATTATTCGACAGAAGAAATTGCTGAAACGATGCAATTATCACCAAATCAGGTGCAATATGTCATTAATGATATCAAAAGAAAAATGGCAGCAACACAATATTTGAGATTCGCCCCGCTGTAAAATGGCAGCACTGATCGGTCACGGAGAGTGACCGGTCAGTTATCTTTAATGGTTGAAAATCGCTGTCTCTTGGCTTACCTGCCGGAAGATTTTCCTTATTTTATAAGAACCATTCTCCGGTACTCTGTATGATCCAATACAATAATTTTATAATAATAAATTCCTGATGGCGCCATATTACGCTCCTGATCTGAGCCATCCCAGGTAATGCTTTTTTGACCCTTCTCTTGAAATTCATCGATCAGGCGATTTACGAATTGACCATTCATGTTATAGATTATTACTTCAACATGACTGCTTTGAGGTAAATAGTAGGCAATTGTTGTTGACGAATTAAACGGATTAGGAAAGTTCTGGTAAAGCGTGAACTGTTGTGGCAGATCGATTTGCACCTCCAGAACCTCGGAATATTTATAACTGCCTTGATCGTCGATCTGTTTCAACCGGTAATAATAGCGACCTTTATTCAGGTCTTTATCTACAAATTTAAAAGCGCGGTCATTTGAAACAGGATTTTTCCCGGCTACAAAGCCAATCGTTCTAAATGATGAGATATTATCGTCGCTTCGCTGTACTTCAAAGTCAAAATTGTTGATTGTTGAGACAACAGACCATTCTAATATCGCATGATTATCACTTTTATGGACGGAGAAAATGGTTGATGAAACCGGTGTTGCAATTAGCATCGTATCGATCATATTTGAAAATCCACTTTCGTTTCCTTGTTTGTCAATCGACGTCGCAACATAATAATAATGCGAGCCATTTAGGACTTTTTCATCGATGTAGGTGCTCTCAGGGTGAGTGATCGTGCTTATTAATTTGAAGCCTGAATCAATTTGATCGGCGCGATAAATTCCATAGTGCGAAACATTTGGATTGCCATTTGGAGTCCAGGCTAATTTGATTGGCTGAGCGGGTAGAAAATTTATATTAAAGAGTAGAATGAACATTAACAATGTGGGAACAAATTTAATTTCAGTTTGAACTTTCATGACTACAACTCTCCTTGACGTTCGATTTTGAATAGATTTAGTCTGATTGCTTTTTTTTCCTGATTATGGTACTATCGATTTGCAAATGATATGCCATTTTTTGAATGACATAACTTATTATAAAACAGTATAGAAAAACAAGCAAAATCTTGGCATATTATAATAACTACAAAAATGAAAAAATGATTCACTATTCCGTAATTAGAATAGGAAGGAAATCGCTGTCTCAAAAAATAAAAGCGGATTTTTTACGCGCTGGATATTGATTGATCGTATGTACTGGACATGAAAAATTCAAATTAGCGAAAAAATATCAATAATAATAAATTGGCTGTTTAGAATATTTATTTAACCAGGTATATTTCATTAATCCTAATACGGGCTGGATAGTTGGAGGATATTATACAACGAGTTCAATTTTTGTTATTATGAAGACTACTAACGGAGGAAGCAACTGGACTACACTTAGTGGCGGAAGCGGGAACTGGC
>JALOPY010000717.1 GCA_025453735.1 bacterium
AAAGGGAAGGAAAGTAGATCCAGAACAACACCAAAAAAACCGCAAAGGCCGCCGCCAGAAAAATGAAAAATTTCTTGGGCATTATTTTGCGCTGAGCTTTGTAATCGCTTAATAATATCTCAAAATTTTTTCTATGAAGCTCTGTTAACTCAGTTACTCCCTGCAGGGTTTTGTTGTAGTATTTTTTTTACAAACTTTGAAATTCCGATACTATGAAATAAAGGAATCTGAATCTTTGTCGAACAGGAGTATCTAAAAACTAATCCGGGGCGAAAAAAATAATTCAATCAGAATTATCGCATCGTCGTTGCAATTGACAAAAACCGGCGGCTCCCGGTTATCTTGAATTGTTTTAATCTTTGCGCTTTAACTTAACTTTAGTTAATATTTACGAGGCTTTAGCAGCTTTAAACGTTTATTATTCAACGAAATTTTTTACTTGATTTTTACATAAAAAATAAGTATATAGTAATTGAATTTGAAGATCAATAGTATTGACCCATAACATTAGTTCAGGCGTTTTCTGTATTCAACGTCGTACATTTTTTTGCGAATAAGATTTATGCCCTTGCTTCATACCGAGAAACAACGAGTCGTACTGGCATCTCAATCTCCAAGACGAATTGAGTTATTGAAAAAAATCATATCGAATTTTGAAGTTAAAGTCAGCAAAATCGAAGAAAATAACAATGGCGTTTCGAGTCCCCGGGAATTAGTTGAAAAACTTTCCCGGCAAAAGGCAGAACAGGTTGCCAATGACATCGCCGAGGGGATTATTATCGGCGCGGATTCCGTCGTCGTCTATCAAGATAACATTCTGGGGAAACCCAGGAATCCCGACGATAGCAGGCGGATGCTCAGTTTGTTGAGTGGCAAATTGCACCAGGTTTACACTGGTTTTACCGTGCTGCAAAAACCAGATTACACCATTGTATCGGGTCATGAAGTCACCCGGGTAAAATTTCGAGAGCTTGAAATGTGGGAAATTGATAAATATATTGCATCCGGGCAATCATCTGATAAAGCGGGTGCCTATGGCATTCAGGATGATGCTGCTGTTTTCGTTGAATCAGTAAACGGCTGCTATTACAATGTTGTTGGCTTGCCAATCACGAGACTTTTTCTTGTACTAAAAAGAATTTTACAATAGAATAGTTGCTTCACTCTTTTATCCTTGAGGGAGGATGGAAAAATTGAACAAAACAGATCTGATGCAACTGGGAGAAAAAATTCAGCAGACCAGGAAAGAGAAAAAAATTACGCTGGAAAACATTGCTGACCAAACAAAAATCAATATTGAGTTCTTAAAAAGCATGGAGCAGGGCAGGTTCGATTTTCTCCCAGACCTTTACGTGCGCAATTTCTTGAAACTGTATGTACGACAATTGGGGCAGGATTCATCTGCTTTTCTGGACGAATATGATGACATCGTTCACAAAGATGAACCCAAAATTCAAACTGTTACCGACGAGGATCTCAAGAATTTTAAACCACCAAAGCAGTTGCGGAGCCAGATTTCCAATATCATCGAAAAAATTAAGCCCTATATCCGGCAGATGAATGTTTTGTGGCTAATTTTAGGGGCGATCATCGTCGTTCTGGTCGTTTATTCGCTGGTGCAGAATCAGGATAATCAGCAAATCATTCGCGCGGGGACCACTGGAACATCGCTGGTTGAAATAAAAAATAATCCCGTTGCAGCTCCGCAGGTCGTAAAACAGGATTTTTTTCGCCATAGCCAGGACTTGAATTTAGAATTAACCGCACTAGAACGAACCTGGCTGACGATCAGCATCGATAATAGCTCTGCCCGTGAACATGTTTTCGATTATGGCATGAAATATTCCTGGCAGGCTAAGGAGCGATTCAACCTGCTCATTGGCAACGGAAGCGGCATCCGCCTTTCTCTCAATGGAAAAGATCTTGGTCCGCTGGGTAATCCAGGTGAAGTGGTCCGAATCGACGTAACCGAAGATGGGGTGGGGGTGCGGAACAACTCTTTGTAAGGAAATAGTATGACATTGAACAATCGAATGCTGGCTTGCAATTGCGGGATTGCACTATTGCTGTTGCTTGCCTGCGCATCGTCGCCCCGAAAAATTTCGGAAACAAGCGTTCGTCGCGCGGATTCCCGACCGGTGCTCACCGGCTGGCTGACTGAATCGCAGCTTATGAGCCAGGTTCCCGGTTACCAGGACGAAAAAAACCAATACCAGCCTGATCCACAATTGCTTGAGCCGCTGAAAAACCTGACAAAAGATGTTCAGATCATTGTCTTTTTAGGAACCTGGTGTTCCGATTCGCAGCGGGAAGTGCCACGATTTTTGAAGATTATGGAAACGATCCAGAATCCCCATATCAGTTTTGAAATGCTGGCACTGGATCGCACGAAACGGGATCTGGATGGCGTCGCTGAAGCGCATGATATTCAGTTTGTTCCCACGTTCGTGGTGCTTCATGAATATCTAGAGATCGGGCGTATTGTGGAACAGCCCATCGTGAATATCGAACAAGATTTAGCTGAAATCACAGCTTCGATTAAATAGGTGTTAATGATCCAACAAAACATAAAAAATATTTATATGATTGCCATCTGCGGCACCGCGATGGGATCGCTGGCTGCCATGCTGCAATCCCAGGGTTACCAGGTCAGCGGCTCCGACGATCATGTGTATCCGCCGATGAGCACATTCCTGGAGTCCCGGGGAATAGCGATTCGTCAGGGCTTCAACGCGAACAACCTATCCCCTGCCCCGGATTTAGTCATCATCGGAAATGCCATGTCGCGCGGCAATCCAGAGGTGGAAGCCGTGCTGGAGCGCAAGATTCCTTACACCTCAGTCGCTGCTGCGTTGAAAACATTTTTTATCGAAGGGAAGCATTCCATCGTTGTCACGGGAACGCATGGCAAAACAACGACGAGCTCCCTCGTTGCATGGCTGCTGGAGTTTGCTGGCAAAGACCCAGGATTCTTGATCGGCGGCATACCCAGAAATTTTCAACAGGGCTTCAAAGTCGGGAACAGCGATCTGTTTGTTGTTGAAGGTGATGAGTACGATACGGCTTTTTTCGATAAAGCAGCAAAATTCTTTCATTACCTTCCCGAATGCCTGATCGTCAATAATATCGAATTTGACCATGCTGATATTTACGATAACCTCGACCAGATCAAATTGGCGTTTCGCCGATTGATCAATCTCGTGCCCCGCAATGGATTATTGCTGGCAAATCATGACGATAAAAATGTCATGGCGCTCAGCGAGCGCGCTTTCTCACCAGTTCAATCATTTGGATTGAGCGATGCGGCATACTGGAACGCGAACAACATCCAGTTTTTTGAAGATCACACCACGTTCGATATTATCAAGCAGGGAGACTTATTCGCCCCGGTCTCGGTGCAACTGACCGGGTATCACAATATTCGCAACGTTCTGGCAGCAGTTGCTTCCGCTCACTTTTACGGAGTTTCAGTCGCTTCGATTCAGCAAGGTTTGCCCCAGTTTCAAAATATCTTGAAACGATTGGAAGTGAAGGCTGTTATTAATAACATAACGATCTATGATGACTTTGCCCATCATCCCACTAAAGTTCGCTCCACTGTGAACGGATTGCGCTGTCGCTTTCCCGATCGAAAAATCTGGGCAGTGTTCGAGCCACGAACCGCGACGACCAAGCGAAAAATGATGGAGGATGAATATGCCGCCGCGTTCGATGATGCGGATGTTACCATTATCTCCGCCCTGCACCTGCCGAACAAAGTTCAAGCAGAAGAACGACTTTCTGTTGAAGCATT
>JALOPY010000131.1 GCA_025453735.1 bacterium
AGCGCGCTAACTTTCAATTGGGGCTGGCCGCCGACTATAACGACGACTCCGGAAAAAACTCTCTATAACCTGGGTAATGGCAGCTTCAAGCTGTATCTGACTAAAGGTGGGGATTTTACGAAACTGGACGAGTGGAATGATCCTGTCGGAAGAGCCACAATCTGCAATACTGCCCAAACTATCGTTTATCTGATGGATTTGGTTATTGGAACTAATAACTACTTTTCCGAGGATTTGCTTCAGACCTTTTCACAGCGATTTCAATTAACATCGGATCAGGCATTTTCGCTCAGCGAGGCAATTGCCCGCCAGGATATTGAAGATTTTATCATCAATTTTTCTTCCTGCATGAGTGACAATTTTGAAGGAGTTGCTGATTGGATCTGGCAGGAATCGACTTCCGACGCAACACAGCAATATCTTGAAAATGCAATGATCATTTTTAAAAATGTCGCACTGGTTTTCAAACTGTTAGGCATTATGAATGAAGACGCGCCTTTTTTTGGCGACCTGGTTTTTGCCCCCAAAGATGTAACCTACATGATTACGCAAACCAATGGCATCATCACTTCAACGGTGCAGAATGATCCACCAGAGGCAAAATTCACCGTAACTCCCCCGGCTGGAATTATTGGAACACTATTCACATTTAATGCTGCCACAACCACAGATGACCATGATATTTTGGCGAATCTTCGATTTCGCTGGGATTGGGAGACAGATGGCACCTGGGATACGGATTGGAAAATCAGCGCCACAGCGACTCATGCTTATACTGCGGCTGGCGCTTATTCGGTCACATTGGAAGCAAAAGACAGCAATGGCTTGATCAGCTCGGTTGTTCACAACGTCAATGTTGGTGGCGGGGCTGGAACAGCGAATCATGTGAAACTTTTTCAAGACAACCTGCCCTGGAGCAACAACTCGATGGTGACGATGCTGCAAAACCTGGGATTTACCGAGGGCACCGGACCAAACAAATATGAAATAATTCCATCAACGCAAATGGCAACTGTTTCGTTAGTGCCGGGCAAAGACCTGGTGATTATTTCCAACGATCAAAGCCAGACATTCTACAATAATTATTCCGCGTCCCAGGTTCGTTTCACCAATTTTGTTTATATGGGAGGCTCTTTATTCTGGGAAGCGTGTGATGAAGGTTGGGCAGATGGCTCGATCGTCGAAGCAGGAATTATTTTGCCTGGCAATCTGACGACAACTTTCGATTATGATAATTGGAATTATATCCCGAATCCCAATCTTCCATTAGTGTCAGGATTACCAACTTCCATGGATCATAATTATGCCAGCCATGAAAGTTTTTCCAACCTGCCCGATGGCGCCACGGTCTATTGTATCGATGAATCAAGCAAGCCAACGCTCATTGAATTTAATTTAGGCGGAGGCTGGATCATCGTGACCGGGCAGCCGTTGGAACATCAGTATCAGAATGTCTATGGCTCTGCTGATATGGAAAAGCTGCTGCCGCGAATCGTGTCCTACTTTACTGGCAAAGCTTTGCCAAAATCGCTACCCAAACGAGAGCTGCCGCAATCTACCAGAGCAACTCATGAATGAGTTAAAAAGATGAGAGGTTTTTCTCGTCGTTTAAAGTGAAAGAAAAATTAAAAAGCCTTTTTGCATCAAATCCGAAACGTGCAGAAAGGCTTTTTTATTGCGACACCTGAAATTCTAAACTGAAAAGCTCAATCCTAAATTAGGCCCGCGAAGCACACGAAAAATATATTCTGTGGTTTAAATTTCGTGTCATTCCGTGTATTTCGTGGGAAAAAGGTTTCCATTTTTCAGTTCTGTCGTTCGCTTTAGAAATTTAGGTGCTATGGGTGCAAATCCTAAAAGTTGGTAATGCGACATTGCTATTTCAAATTAACACCATAAAAAATTATGGTGTTAGTTCAAATTGTATTGAGACAAACACCATGATTTATCGTGGTGTTTGTGAGCAGCCAATAGACGCTTGAAACCGTTTCAACGGTTTTTAGCAACTTTTGGGAATTGCTCCCAGGTGCTATTATAAATTGCAGCACTTGCCTTTGCATGAGCAAAGATTCACCTAAGGAAAATCTCTAACTCCAGGAAATAAAAAAAAATTAACATCACATAAAATAGTATTTGTAACTATTTGAACTTTTTTTTATATTTAAGCTCGAAATCAGGTTCATCTTGTGGTCTCAGCTATGGAGAAAAAACAAAATGAGTAACAGGCATATAACAATAGTTCTGGCAGCTTTGTTCATTTTATTCGCCTGTGATCGAACGACCTTCGAACAAAAAACAGCTCTGATTCAAAACGAAATCCAGCTCATCATGAAGCAACAACAAGAGTCGTGGAATTCTGGCAGCATCGAAGGGTTCATGCAGTATTACTGGAAATCAAATGAATTCACCTTTCAATCTGGTGACGTTCGGCTTAATGGATGGGACGAATTATTCAAAATGTACCGGAAGAATTATTCCGGTGAAAATATGGGAACATTGGATTTTACAGATATTGAAATCCAGGTTTTGGCAGGTGACGTGGCTGTTGTGTTGGGCAGGTGGCGGGTAACCAAAAAAGATTCATTCAAACAAGGCTTATTTACTTTGATCTTTAAAAAATTCAATGACGGGTGGCGAATTATTGTGGATCACTCATCGTGAGGCTGGCTGGTTGAAAGCGCGAAGCAGGGTTTCAAAAAATTAGAGGAATTTGCTCATGCAAAGGTCTTTGAAAGTCAAATTTGCTTTCTTTCTTCTCTTCTGTCTAACTCTTATTATTGGATTCAACTGTTCACAACATAATTATTTCGACAACACCAGGCAGCAATCGGAGCAGGTGCGATTGACCATCTTCTACCCTGACATCGGGAGCATCTGGGCTTTGATGAAGCTCCGGGAAATTGGCTTTTTCAAGATTGATAACCTTTTGGTGATCGGCGTTTATCATGAAAAAGAGCGAACCGACTATCAAGCTTCAATCGACTTTGCTCAAAAAAATAAGCTCGACTGGTTGAAGTTTCATCGGTTGACTGGCGAGTTAAATAAAGACATCCTGTTCCAGAATAATGAACTCACTGATGCTTTTAACAACATTTTCAAAAAATCTGATGGAGTTATTTTTTTCGGCGGCGCTGATATTCCGCCCTATATTTACGGTGAAAAAACCAATCTTCTGACAGAGATCGAAACGCCGTATCGAAGCTTTTTGGAAACTTCATTCATTTTTCACCTGCTTGGCGGCAACCAGGACAGCACTTTTGTCCCACTCCTCAATTCGAATCCAGATTTTCCAATTTTGGGAATCTGCCTCGGCTGCCAGAGCCTGAATGTCGGAACCGGAGGAACATTGATCCAGGACATCTGGTCCGAGGTTTATGGTAAGAAGACCCTGGAAGAGGCGATCGCCCTGGGCAAAGATCAATGGCACACCAATCCTTATCGACGACTTTTTCCTGAACAAGACTTAATTCCCTACAATATGCATCCTGTTAAATTATTGACCGCTGGCAAATTTGTAACAGAATTGGGTTTCCCCAGCGATGCTAATCCCTTTATCATGAGCGCCCATCACCAAATGCCGGGACGGCTCGGAAAAGGCATGAAGATAAGTGCGACGTCGCTGGATGGAAAAGTGATCGAAGCTCTCGATCATGAAATTTATCCCAATGTCCTTGGCTTGCAGTTTCATCCGGAATTTCCAATTCTATACGATCGAGCCCGCACCTTTCGTTTTCTGCCCGAAGATGAAAAAGCGATCAGCTTGCTTGAAATATTAGAGCATCATCATCCTTCTTTTGAATTTCATCAGAAAATTTGGAAATGGTTTGAGGAGAAATTGACAACATATCACAACAGCAAAAACTGAGCTCAAAAATACTAATCCTAAACTCCCAATAATTTTCAAAATTAAAATCCCGGATCTCAAATCTTTCATTCTGTTTTTTGATCATTGATTTTGGGATTTATTGGGGATTTGGCAGGTATCAATCGACATATTAACAAAATGGAGAGGGCAAAAATTAATGGCAGAAAAGTACATTGTCTCCCACGACATGGGTACCAGTGGGGATAAGGCTATTCTCGTAACTGTTTATGGCGACATCATTGACTTTGCAACGCAACACTATCCGATTTACCATCCGCAACCCGGCTATGCCGAACAGGATCCGCTCGACTTGTGGAACGCTGTCTGCAGCACCACGCGTTCTGTTTTGAAAAAAACCGGGATCGCACCCAAAGATATTGTCGGGATGACATTTTCCTCACAGATGCAAAATGTCATCCCCATTTCAGGTGATGGAAAACCATTGATGCGATCGATGAACTGGCTCGACGGTCGCAGCGCTGATATTATGCGGGAGAAGCTGTGGACGCAACCACGAATTCTTGGCTACAATATTTTTCATTTATTAAAATTTCTCCGCATCACCGGAGGAACGCCCGGGCACACCGGCAAAGATCAGATCGGAAAAATATTATGGCTGCAAGCCCATAAGCCAGAAATTTTCGCGAACACAAAAAAATTCCTGGACGCCAAAGATTTTATCATTTATCAGCTCACTGGAAATATGGTAACCTCAGTCGATCTGGCTGTCGTCTGGTGGCTGCTGGATACACGAAAAAACCGCAACAAGTGGCATCCCGGATTATGTCAGTTGGCAAATATTCGGTTGGAGCAACTGCCTGAAGTCCGGGAGAGTGCGGCAATTGCTGGCGAGCTCACCGAAAAAGCGGCTGAACAGACAGGACTTTTACCTGGCACGCCAATCATCAATGGCGCCGGTGATTTAAGCGCTGCGGCATTGGGATCGGGAGCAATCGATGCCGGAGAACTGCACATCAGCGTGGGCACCAGCGGCTGGGTAGCGGGACATTTCACCAAACGAAAAATTGATATTGCGCATTACACAGGTTGTATCGGGAGCGCGTATCCGCAAAAATACTACCTCGGAATGGCGCATCAGGAGACGGCTGGCGTTTGCCTGGAATGGCTGAAAAATAAAGTGCTTTATCACGAAGAGCAGCTTAAAGAAGAGCGCCAGGTCCCAGAAATTTACCAGGTGCTGGATCAGTTAGCCGAGCAAGCAGGACCTGGAGCAGAGGGATTGATCTTTACCCCGTGGATGTATGGCGAGCGTTGTCCCCTGGACGATGATTACGTTCGAGCAGGATTATATAACATCGGCTTGAATCATTCCCGAGAACATATTATTCGTGCGGTTTTTGAGGGAATCGCGTTCAATACCCGATGGGCATTGGAAACGCTGGAGCTTCTTTATGAAAAAGTTGATCAATTGAATATTATCGGCGGCGGCGCTAAAAGCGATATCTGGACTCAAATTATCGCCGATGTCACCAATAAAAAAATCAACCGGGTGAAGGACCCCCAACAAGCTGGCGCCAAAGGAATGGCGCTATTAGCCAGCCTGACGCTCGGCTATTTAAAATCGTTTAACGATATTAAAAATCATATCAAAATTGATCGAAGTTTCCATCCAAATCCAGATAATCGAAAACTCTATGACAACTTATTCAAAGAATTCAAAAATATTTATAAGCAAAATAAGAAATGGTACAAGCGAATGAATGGGTAGCTGGTGGGAATCAGGAAATGGATAGTGGCGCTACCCAATCAATTTTCCCGCTCGCCACAAAGCGAGCGGGAACAAATCCCTCACTAAAAATTTGCTGAAGACAAAAAATTACAAGCTAGTTTCATGAAATAAATTTCGAGGACATAAATGGAAGACTTATCAAAATTCTGCGCTGCGGGTGCAACGTTTAAAGAAGAATACATCCCTGTTTCTGAAAACGTCTCATTGAAAGTGATATCTTTTGCTCCGTCACAACAAACTGAAAAGCCACCCGTCATTTTTGTTGCAGGCTGGATCACGTTGATATCAGCCTGGAAAATTGTGCTGCAAGAGCTGACAAAGGATTTTCCCGTTTATTATATTGAAACCCGGGAAAAAATTTCATCGAAGGTGATCGGAAAAGCAGCTTATGGCGTAGAGGATATTGGCAAAGATATTGTAAAGCTGGTGGATCATTTTAATCTCAAAGAAAAGAATTATATTTTATTTGGAAGCTCACTCGGGGCTTCAGCAATTCTTGATTGCTGCCGACTTCTCAATCGTGCGCCGCTCTGCCTGGTGTTAATTGGCCCGAATGCGGTGTTCCGGGTGCCCAGGTTTGGCAAAATAATCATCTTTTTCCTGCCACCGCGATTGTTTTTGCTTGTCAAGCCCCTGGTGAAATGGTATTTGAAAAATTTTCGGCTGGACATCAAAAGTGATTTTGAACAGTACCAAAAATACTGCAATAACATTGACTCTGCCGATCCCTGGAAATTAAAAAAAGCGATCATGAAATTATGGAATTGGCAAGCCTGGGATTTGCTGCCCGGGATAAAATATCCAACTGTGATTTTCGGCGCGTCAAAGGATTCTTTGCACGAACCCGAGAATCTAAAGCAAATGGTTTCGAAGCTACCCAATGCCGATTATATCGATTTAGAGACAAATAAGGGAACACATAGCGCGGCTATGGTGGCAGCAATGCGAAATTATATTGAAAAACTTTTTATGGCAAAATAAAATTTCGCTTGCATCTTAAAATTAATTTTATATCTTATAATCTATACGTGTTGAATTTAAACCTGCCCAGGTTTATCCTGATTCAAAATTTGAGACTGACACCCACATTAAATTTCATGTTCCTGAATCGTAGGCTTGATACGATGGGTTGTAACTTTTGAAAGAAAAGTTGCTTTGTAGTGATTGATATGGTGGTCACCATTAATTCTTTAATATAAAAAAAATCGATGACAAAATCTTCAGCGATATTAGGCATTGATATTGGCGGGTTCGATTGGCGTGGTCAGATCGGATGTGGCTATCCCGGTGTCGTTAAAAACGGAATCGTCTATACCGCAGCCAATCTTGATTCGACTTGGATTGGAGTTGACCTTGCCAGTGAATTGAAAAATTTCACATCAGCACGCGTGAATGTGCTTAATGACGCCGACGCTGCGGGTATCGCGGAAATGACTTTCGGCGCCGGGAAACCTCGAAACCGAAAGGGCGGCGGCGTTGTGATGCTTTTCACCTTTGGCACCGGCATCGGCAGCGCGCTTTTTGTTGATGGACGACTTGTTCCCAATACTGAATTCGGGCATATCATCATGGATGGCATCGACGCCGAAAAATTGGCTGCCACTGTT
>JALOPY010000132.1 GCA_025453735.1 bacterium
CTTTTAATGGACGATCCAGTCCCGGGGAAGATACTTCAAGACGATATTTGCCGGGAATCAGGTCTTTCATGTCCAGCAGATCGGAAATTTCCCGACTCAGCCTTTGACAACGACCGATTGCGATTCCTCCGTCAGTATCGACAAAGATCTTGAGCACCTGGTTTCCGGGCTTGCCTTTCAACTCAATATCGACCAGATCGACAAGCTGGCTTTCGAGCAGCGGAAGGATCAATCCTTTTATCTGGCTAACGATGGCAGCATCTTTCATAAGTTTATACCAATAAAAAAGTGGGATTATTTTCCCACTTTCGAGTTGAATATAAGAAATTAAATTCAAATTTGCAAGTAATTTTTCAGGTAATTTTAAAGAACTTATGATTATCCCGACATTTTTGCTAAATACAATTCCGCATCATTTTTGAGATTTGATTTCGGATATTTTTCGATGAGCGTTTCATAACAGACTTTTGCTTTATCTTTGCGATTTGCCAGTCCGTAACACCTGCCAGCATCCAGCAACTGTTGTGGCGCATTGAAGTGTTCCGAAAATTTATTCGCTCCCTTTTCATACCATTCGGCAGCGTCCAAAAATTTGCCCTGCTGTTCCAGCGATGCGGCAAGACCGGAATAGGCTGAGCTGGTTAAAATTTTGTTGTCGCCATAATCGTCCAGGTACTTCTCGAAATTGGATTGCGCTTTTTCGTATTCGCCTTTTTGGAAATAGGTGTATGCCAATAAAAATGCGCCATTTTCAGCGCTTTTGGTGCCGCTGTAGTTGTCGACCATGTTCAGCAAAATATCGATCGCTTGCGTCAAGTTGTTCTGGCTGATTTCGGTATTGGCTTTGGCAAGCTGTTCCGAAGCTTGCAGCTCCGCGGTTTGCTTGCTTCGAGCCATGAATAAAAACAGAACAATAATTGCCAGGATACTGATGAAGCCGATCGTCACATTTCTCGAATTTTTGTTGATGAAATCGACGGTTTTGAAGTACGTGGTGACAAATTTATCTTCTTTTATCTGTCGTTTGGTGATGCGTTTTCTTGCCTTTAACATAACTTGTCCTTTAAATGATTTAGTTTTTCAGGTTGATTTCAGTGCCCCTGGCAGGACTCGAACCTGCGGCACATGGTTTAGGAAACCACTGCTCTGTCCAGACTGAGCTACAGGGGCGGTTCATTTTTAAAACCGTTAAATATATCTAATTAAAATATAATTGTCAAGGCTTTTTTCGGGAAATATGGAATACCTCGCTTACGGATGGACGGAGTTACTGACCGGCCGCTCAAAGATCTGGTTCATATATACGCCTCAAATTCAGGCGACGGATCACTTGTCCGATGATTCAGGTATTGCGGAATCATTCATCTGCGAATTGAAACGGGTCGAATCCAGGTGCCGATCCTGTCAACAAAATAAAAAAGCTAACAGCTTTTAAAGCTATTAGCTTTTTATCTCTCACTGAAGATTATTTCTAACTATTTTTTTTTATTACTGCTGGCTTTAAAATAATTTTATACTGATCAATTCCAACCGGGAAAATAATCACATATTTTTCATGGTACGAATCTTTCCCGTCAATAATGATTAGCCCTTCAAGATATGAGTGTGGGGGGATCATATTTTTTTTTAATAAGATGCCATTGTATAACTGATTTTCAACCGCAGATTTCGACTCTTGCATTGTGCTTTGTTGAGTTTCACGGCCTTTGCCATAAATATAAAATGCAATTGCATCATCCTGATATTCATTACCAGAAAAAACAGAGCCGCCTAAATTTTCGCTTATATTTGAATAATTAGTTGAATAACTTCTTGCCCTTACCATATTCATTATATTGATTGCGCTGCATAGCGCGACAGAAAATTGCGCCTGCTCAGCCTTATTCTTCTTTTTATAAATGTATTCCTGAGCAGGATATATAATTAGTTGTTTAGTCCCTTTTATTTTGTTTAAGCCAAATGCTTTAATTTTTTCTGGAGTGATGTCAATATTTTTGTTATCAGTTTTGTTTATGATGCAGGAATAGATATAAATTTCTGATTTATCACGATACCCAAATAGTATTAGATCTGTATTCTTACCTTCACAAATTAATATATTTTTAGCACCAGAATGAAATCTTTTGGTTTTTTGTTTATAGGCTGTCGGTATCAAATTATACTGGGCAGACGTGCATCCTAAAACAAAGAGAAGAATAATTGGCAATAACCTTCTCATGAAACAATCATCTCTTGTTTAAGTATTTTTGTCCCCCATTGTTAGATCATATATACTTAAAAAACTCATCCGATGCGTAAAAATTGAGAATTATCTTAAGGTTATCAGAATGCCTTATCTATGGCTTTTCCGGAATTCTTCATATTTCTCCTGGCAGATGGTGCAGCGATAGCATTCTTTATTGCAGTAAAGAATCTGCCTAAAGAATTCGTCTTTGATGGGCATCGGCATTTTTACAGATGCGGGACCGCCGCCAATTTTATTGGGAAATCTTTTTTTTCGAAAAATATAGGCATCAAACACTTCTTGATAATAATCAGGATTCTGCAAGGTGACCCGTCCGGCTAATTTCAATTTATCGTAAATAGCATGATAGAAATGAAGATGCTGGGGAAGAATCCAGCTTCCGGTAAGGCTCAGCCAGGGTTTCTTTTCTAAAATTTCATTGCACAGCGATTTTGGGTATGCCAGCTTTGTGCCCATTTCATAAAAATGCTGAGTGCGAAATACACAATTCGGCAAACAGCCTTCATTCACAATAATTTTGATCGAACCTTTGAAAGATTTTTTCAAGGAAGATAATGCCGGCAGATTTCGTACGATGCGAGAGGAAGGCACCAAAATATCAAAAATGCCATTGATCATCGCTAATTGATTGGGAGAAAAGATGTCCATGAGAACTGAAGCCGTCAGTCTAATTTCAGGGATACTTTCCTTTATTTTCTCAGCCAGCGCGACATTGGCAACTGTCACCGAATGGATATTAAATTCGCCATTGAGCTCCTTTATCTTCTCGATAATCGTTCCTGAGATTTCTTCCACCGGGCGTGACAAAATTATCGGATTTACCAGGATAGAGAGCTGGAACGGGGCATTTTTCAAAAATTCGTCCAGGTGCTGGATTGGTTGCACCGGTCTTCCCGAAGCGACTCCATCCAGATGGAGCGGGAAATAGACCTCATCAATATAGTTGTCAAACTTATCTGCTAATTCTTGCCAGAATGAAATTGGCTGATCAATATATGGAATAGTCCAAATTTTTTCGGATATCATGACGGCTCTATAAATTTACAAGTCATCTCTTTTGTTTTACCAAAAAAATCTTCAAACACTAAGACACAAAGAAACCAACAAGAACACGAAGGAAAATTAAAAAAACTCAAATTTTTTCTTTGTGGACTTTGTGTTCGCTTCGAGACTTTGTGTTGAGTATCTTTTGGCCGCAACGCTACGCTATTCTATTTTGATTGCCGATTTTGTCAAAGCATGAAAGCGCAATATTTTTTGAGCGGTACACCCGCCGGAACATAAGCCGCGATTTTTGTACTCGCATACAGCACATATTTTAAAGATACCAGTGCTGCTATATTTCGAAATATTTTCTTGAAATTGTGAGCGAATGGTGTCTATCGATAGGGCTGAATCCAATGTTTTTCTATCCACGCCAGAAAGAGAATAGCAAGGAATGGTGCTGCCATCTGGCAAAATATCGGGAATCGGCTCGCAGTGATTCCCCAGGGATGTATCGAGACCCAATTCGTGCAGGTCTTCGCCATTGAACATGCAGGGCACAAAGCCGCAATCCAGGTTGATTTTAACAGACTGTTTCTGCGCCTCCCTGGCAAAATCAGCGATCGCTTGACCGATCAGAAAATAATTTTTGGGAGGCAGGTATTGATTTTTGTATCCGATGCACGGATGAGCCAGACCCAAACGAACTATCTTCATTAAACCATAATTTCGGATGAGGTCCAGCAAAAAGCTCAATTGAATACTTTTTTTAAAAATGTTAAGCCCCAGCATGATTTTTTCGCTTAACATCGTCATAGTCCTTTTCAGGTTGGATTGCCTCTCAATTGAATCTTCTGCCAGGTGGGTAATATTTAGCACAATGTTGATTTTTTCATTCGGCAGTTCTTTTAGAAACGCCAGTATTTTTTCCGGCATCAAGCCGTTTGAAAACAGTCGCACCGGTCGATCAGTTTTTAACGCCAGTTCTAAAAAGGAAATAAAATCAGGATGCAGCGTCGGTTCGCCGCCCAGAATGCGAATCTGTTTAATATCCGATCGAACTATAAAATCCAGCGCCTGTTCATAAATCTTCAATGGCATGTGTCCGACAGAATTCGCATCAACTTGATATTCTTCCTGAGCGAAGCAGTAGCTACAATTAAGATTACACTGTGATGTGATCGCTAGATTAGCCACGTGATTGCTCCGGCATAAGCACATTATTTTGAACCAGAAAATCGATAGTGTCACGAATCAAATTTTCAGCATGGCTATCTGTCATGAGTCCGATTTTTGATAGCATTCGAATCATCATTTTGTGCGGATACTGTTTGATCAGCAGATCAAAAATCGCCGCCTCAGGATAGTTGAGCGTGATGAGCTTACCATTGCTATTATCAATCAGTTTAATATCTTGAATATCGACAGCATAAGAAAAATCAGGATTCAGGTAATAGGTCATCATTGTCCTTTGAAATCAAAAAGATTATCTGATTTTTGCAATGCCAGATTTTTTAGTGCATTCGCATCGTCCAGAAATTCATCTGCCATTTGCTGCTGCCCCATTTCTTCCAGTAACCGACACGCCGTGATGATGCGAGTATGGATACAAAAATCGGTATAGGTCTGGGGCGAGCCGGGATAGGTGCTGTTGACGTGACAATTTCCCGCGCAGCCAAACCGGCAAAAGCAGCTTTCACATCGTGGCTTGGAATATACCAGATTGCGGAGCTGTTTGATCTTCTCGAAATCAATTTCCATTCTGCCATTTTGATAAACCTTGCCAACAGCTAAATCTAACTGCTTCTTATCCCAATCCTGCTTGAGTAGATAGCAACTGGCGATGGTTCCATCAGGATGCACGATCAATACATCCCGACCGACCGGACACGAGGTGGTCTGTGCTTTGTCCAGTGAAATCGGGGCGTAAGCTGGCTCCACATGGTTTTCCCGCAATATTCGCCAGCTTCTCACGCAATGTTGGGCAAACAGATACGGATCGGGCGGATAAATTTTTGCCTGTTCTGTTTCATGATTTGGGGTGAGCGTTTCAAAATTGACTTTGTCCAGATTGAATTCCTCACAAAACCATTGCGCTATTGCTTCCATTTCATCCACAGATTCTGAAGTGATGCAACATCGAATTGAAAGCTCGACGTTACAGGTCGATAAATATTTGAGATTATCCACTACTTTTTCGAAGCTGCCCTGACGAGAATTTTTGGGTCGTGTTTTATCGTGATACTTTTTAAATCCATCGAATGAGATGACGATCCGATCGAAATACTCCTTAATGAAAATGCGCTGTCGCTCTGAAAAATAGCCATTGGTCAATGCTTCAAGGTGAGGTATGAGTCCTATTTTTGAACCGACCAGCCTGGTATGATGCACGGCAATATCGATAATTTCCTGCTCAACAAATGGCTCGCCGCCAAAAAATTGGATCATAAAAAATTGCTTCTTTTTTTGCTCGGTCAATGCGGCAAAATAATCAATTGCCGATACGACGATGTCTGGATCGATGACTTCCTCTGGCGAAAGATTGGCGCCAAAGTCACAATAGACACAGGACATGTTGCAGCGCCGGCTGGGGATGATTCCCAAAAATTGCGAATCCAGCTCCCCGGTGCGATCCGGATTTTGCACGGGCGGAGCTTGCAGCACAGAAAGTAAGTCAGCCAGTTCTGGCGTTAAAGAATCAGGATTGGATTTTGCCAATGCTTGCTTCACTTGCAAGACAGCCGCTTCATTAAGCAAGGCGGAAAGCTCGTGCAAGGGCGCATACAACAGAAATTTATCCAGCACCGGAAGAATGAATATCGAAGGGGTTGAATTATTGTTTTGCAAGTTTGTCTCCATGCCAGACGCCGCCGGATTTTTCGATATAAAATAATAGCATTTCTTTGGTCAATTCCCGGTTCAGTTCACACCGGTCGCTAAAACCAGACTCGCTGTCATCCTGCGATAAAAATGCTTTGGGGGGACAGTCGCCTGCGCAATGCGGGAAGCAGAAGCATTCTTTTTTCGCACACATTTCCTGCCGGGATTTGATTTTTTCAAAGAGTCGTTCCCGTTTTGAAAAATCCATTTCAGGTTCATTTTTGCCGTTCAACGCACCATAGAAAAACAGCTCGCCCAGCTCGTGGCTACGATCATAGACTTCATAGCACGTCGTTAATTCATTGTCGTGGTTGATAATGAGCGCCTCGTGCGGAGCCATGCAAAAACTATTGGTGACCAGCCAGGGCCGGACGCCGGAATAGTACATGTGACGCCCATGCTCAAATGCGATTTCCATGGCGTCCATAAACGCATGGATAAATTTGGCATTGTCCTTCAAAGCATTTCCTTGCAGTCTGGCGCGACCTGACGTGAAAACTGGCTCGACTTGAAAGGTGCGGCATTGGGTATTGCGACATAAAAATTCCATGTTTTCCGGCAAACGCCCGACTGAATCATCCATCACACTCATGCGGATGCCGTAAGGAATATTCTTCTGTTCGATGATTTTCAATGTTTGAAACACCCGTGCAAAACTGCCATTGCCATTGGCTGTCGGGCGCTGGTGATTCTGGATTTCTGCCAGTCCATCAAATGAAAATGAAACTTCAGAAACGCCATCGAGCAAT
>JALOPY010000133.1 GCA_025453735.1 bacterium
GAGCGTCACATTGAGCATATCGATCCGGATTTTTTGGAACGAGAGGGTGACGATGCTGCCATCAAATGACCTGCCAATATTGCTCCATTCATTGATTCCTATCAAACGCTGGGTGTCGTACTTGATTGCCATTCTGCCAAATTTATACGACAGCCAGGGAAAAAACAGATGATTGAGTTGAATGTACCCTTCGTGGAGATCGACATTTCTGAGCGAAGCTAATGTTGCTGTTGCGCCGTCCGTGCCCTCTTCGCCAAAGGTTCGGGAATCCTGCAATTGGGCAAAGGCAATGATCTTCTCCGAATAACTGAATTTCAGATTGAGCCGGCTCCGCAGCAGTGTGAAATCGCTGGGATCGGTGTCATTATTAAAATCTTTGCCATCGGTTTCACCGCGCATTCGGATCTGGCCTGAAATGTCCAGCTTTTTTTCCTCGGTTTGCGCAGAAACAATCACGCTCATGATTAGAAGTAAAAACAGAGCATTCATAGCTATTGTAATTAATTTTCTCATTTACATCCTCCTCATTTGCAGGTAAATACAAAAATCCGTTTTGATCGGTTCAATCCGCGTTCTATTCGATATACCCCGCTTCTTTCAATTTTTCATGGACCCGCTCGTGTCCTTCTTCGGCGTCAAAAATTCTGAACGATTTAAAATGCATGTGCGCCTGTTGATTCTCGCGCCATTGTTCTTTGTTGAGATCAACTTTATTCTCGATGACTTTGATATTTAACCCATTCAATTCACAATCGATTTCATAATGACTGCCGCGATAATGTATTTGTCGAATGAGAATCGGCAAATCATTTGGCTGTTGCTTCTCTGGCGTAAGCATAATTTCTTCGGGGCGGACGAGCAACACAACATCGCCCTCATCAAGAGAGTCGTTGCTGGTATTTTCAACGACATGGTCAGTATCTTTGATCTGAATTCGATTCTGTGAAATAACAGCATCCATCACGTTCACCTGACCGATGAAGCTCGCGACAAATTTGCTGCGCGGGTATTCATAAACTTCGCGGGCGCTGCCGACCTGCTCGACCTTTCCCTGTCGGATGACGATAATTTTATCAGAAATCTCGATGGCTTCATTCTGGTCATGGGTGACAAAGATAGCGGTTACTTTTGACTTTTGATGGAAATCCCGGAGCCACTGGGCTAAATTGTCCCGGACTTTTGCATCGAGCGCGCCGAATGGCTCGTCGAGCAGCAGCACTTTTGGCTCTGTGGCAAGCGCCCGGGCGAGCGCGACACGCTGCCGTTGTCCGCCGGAAAGTTGATCCGGGTAATGCTTTTCATAACCCTGCAACTTGACCAGGTCGATCAACGCATGGACTTTTTCTTGAATTTCTGCTTTGCTCTTTTTTTGAATTTCCATTCCGAACGCAATGTTCTTCTCCGCTGTCATGTGCTTGAACAGGGCATAGTGCTGGAAGACAAAACCAACTTTTCGTTTTTGCGGCGAAAGTGTGGTCACCTGTTTTCCGGTCAAATAAATTTCGCCGCTGTCTGGCGTCTCCAATCCGGCAATGATACGAAGAATGGTGCTCTTGCCGCAGCCGCTCGGGCCCAACAGCGCGACCAGCTCGCCTTCCTGAACTTCAAAACTGACATGATCGACCGCCACAAAATCGCCAAATTTTTTGAAAATGTCCTTTACCAGAATCGCCATATTCGTTCAACTCCTTTTGCGCTTATACACAAACTGCATCATCGTCAGAATCAAAAATGAGCTGACAGCCAGCACCACTGCGGCGGAAAAGGCACCCGCGTAGTTAAAATCTGTGAACTCTTGATGGATGTGCAATGTGGCAGTCTGGGTTTTATTGATAATGCTGCCACTCACCACCAGCACTGCGCCGAATTCTCCGATCGACCTGGCGATGGTCAATGTCACGCCGTACGCCAGTCCCCATTTGATCGATGGGACGGTCACCTTCCAGAATGTCTGCCATTTTGACGCGCCGAGAATGTAAGCAGCTTCTTCCTGCTGAAGCCCGAATTCCCGCAAGACCGGGATCACTTCCCGAGCAACAAACGGGAGGGTCACAAACAGCGTGGCGATCATCATTCCGGGGAACGCATAAACAATTTTAATTTGATGCATCTCGAACCAGTTTCCAATCCAACCCTTAGGTCCAAACAGCACGATAAACATAAATCCAGCGACAACCGGTGAAACCGCAAATGGCAGATCGACGAATCCCTCGAACAGCAGTTTTCCTTTGAACTTCTGCTTGACCAGAACAATGGCAAGTATCACTCCAAAAACTGTATTCAGGATAATCGTGCCAACAGTGATCCAAAACGTTAAAAGAAAGGCATGCTTCGAAGCAGGAGTCACCAGGGATGTGATGAAAATATGCCAGCCATTTTTAAAAGTCCCTTCGATAACCCCATACACAGGCAACATTGTTAACACCAGAAACCAGGCAACGACCAGTGTGATGAGAATGTATTTTCCGAGGTAATGTTTCTTTCGAAAGATTCTAATTTGACCGGGCTGTTCCTTCATGCTTTCTGCTCCAGATTTGAATTAGATTCAGCAATACCAAAATTATGAAAGAACAAAGCAAAAGAACGACGGAAAGTCCCAATGCTCCTTGCTGGTTGTAGCTTTCCAACTCACCGTAAATATAGACCGATGCAACCTGGGTTTTGAACGGGATATTTCCTGCAATAATGGCAATCGAACCAAATTCGCCAATTGCTCGACTGAAAGAAAGCGCTGCGCCAGTTAATATGGCAGGGAGCAGCGTCGGCAGCACGATGCGGAAGAAAATATTAAAGGAAGAGGCGCCAAGTGTTTTGGCAGCTTCTTCCATATCCTGCTCCATTTCCTGCAGGACCGGCTGCACGGTTCGGACAACAAATGGAAATGAAACATACAACAGTGCGATGATTATTCCCGGGCGGGCAAACGCGATTTCGATCCCATACTTGCCCAGCCAGGCGCCAAAAATACTATTCGGCCCATACAAATTGACCAGCATAATGCCTGTCACCACAGTGGGGATGGCAAATGGCAAATCGATCAATGAATTCATGATATTCTTCAGGGGGAAATTATACCTGACGACAACCCAGGCAGTCGCGGTTCCGGTAACGACATTCACAATCACCATTACGACGGCTGTGATAAAAGTCAGCTTCAGCGAATAAATTGCCTGGGGCGTCACAATATTTGACCATAACGATGCCATGCCTCCTTCAAAAGCTTTGGCAATCAGGGCAGCGATGGGAAGAATGATTAAAATGCCAATATAAAAAAATGACAGGCTGCGGAGAATGAGATTGTCGATTTGCGAGGAAAAATATCGCAACAGTCTATTTTTCATGACCCAATTCTTCCATTGCCTTTGTCCATACGCCATTGGTTCCATAAATAGACTCGTGGACGTTATCCCATCCGCCAAGGTATTCAATATCGAAGAGGTGTTTAGGCTGGGGATATTTTTGTGAAAATTCTATCGCAACTTGTTCATCCACCGGACGAAAGCCATATCGGGCAAACGCGCGCTGAGATTCACTGGCGAGCATAAATTCGACAAATGCTTCTGCAACGGCTCGATTCTGGTGCTTATCCACATTCACATCAATAATGGCAACCGGATTTTCGATCAGGATCGTCGCATCCGGGATGACAAAGGGCATCTCTCGTCCCTGCATATTTCTGAGCAGGATTTCGTTTTCATAAGTAATCAGCGCATCGCCGATTCCGTTCTCAAATGTGGTTACCGATTCCCGTCCGGATTTATCCATCACTTTCACATTTCGCTGAATAGCTTTGAGCAAATTTTGGGCGAACGCTTCGTCAACTAATCCGTTTTTGACCTCGCTCATTTTTAATCCCGCGCCATAGATTGCATTGACGTCCCACATCGCGCCGCCGGATGTTTTGGGACTGGGGTAAAGCACGCTGACACCTGGTTTGGCGAGATCTTCCCAATCTCTAATATTTTTCGGATTTCCCGGTCGAAATGCGATTGCCACAACAGAACGCGTGACAAATCCATTGTACTTCCGGCTTTTCCAATCATGGGTGATCAAACTCGCTTCCAGCAACCGATCGACATCTTTTTCCAATGAAAGGGCTGCGATATCAGCTTCAAAGCCGCCAATGATTGCCCTGGATTGTGCGCCTGAAGCGATATAGGACTCTTGAAATTTGACCTGCTGTCCTGTTTTTTCGAGCCAATATTTCTGAAAAGCAGGGATGATTTCTTTTTGGTAGGCTTCTTTGGGAACTGTGTACGCGCCAAGGGTCAACGTAACTTCGTTCAGATTGGATGCTGTTTTTTCGCCCTGGCAAGCGAACAAAAGTGTTAAGCCAATTATGACACACGAAAATAATAGCTTCATAATTCCTCCTTCAGATATTATTTATTTTAGATCGAACATGCATAATTCATGCCATTAGCCGTCAATGTTGTCCCCCAAATTATGATGGTTTTGCGAAACTGCTTTTTGACAAATGACTAAGTCAGACGTTTCGATTGGATTATTAGCCCTCTAACTGATTTAGAGGGGTGAGATATATTAAGCAACTTAGTTTTACTCAATAAGTAATTATTTATTAATATTGAAGAGATTCAAAATGTCCAGATTATTTTTTCTGACCTCTAATTTGAATTTAATTGGAAGGTGTTCGAAAATTGAGTGATTGTTTTTAGAATAATAAAGCAGGCGCTTGATTTTTAAGCTTAAGAATTTCTTTCTAGGTACTGGGAGGGAAATCAACAGCAGTAAAAAATAATTGCGTAGAAAATTTCCCCAGTGTGTAATAACGCCACAAGCATATTTATCGAATAAATTATTAATGCGTTACCTGGCTTATTTGGCAGTTGGAATTCGAATTTGCTTTGGCTGTTGATTGGCGATTGCCGATGCGATCTCTGGTTCTGACAGCAGCTCACGAATAAAAGATGGCGGGGCAGAAATGACAAATGCTCCAATGTTTCTGAAAATGTTAACCTCTTTTGCATCGATTCCAACTTGCTGCGACACGCGATGCAGAACCTTTTGCGTCACTTCTTCAACTTGCATTGGAGCGAGAAGTTGCTTTGTCGATAGCCTTAGCGTAAAAACAGCTTCCACCAGGTCTTCATTCGATGCGGTTTGATCAAGCTGCTTTATCAATTCGGGATCAGTTTTGACCCGTGCTTGTCTCTTGCTCATTTTATTTCCCTCAGAAACTACTGCTTAAATTGATCATTATGCTGAACTTTTTAACAGCGCAGCCAAAGCCCGTGGAGCGTTAGGTATTCCCCTGCCTGCGCGCTCAATATCCATCCCTTTTTCGATGCGACACGAATCAAAAATTGCCCGTTCGATCTGGTTCACTGTGGCATTTGGTTTTGCTTCCCAGAGCAATGCTGCTAATCCTGAAATATGTGGCGTTGCCATAGAGGTGCCGTCCATCAATCGGTATCTGTTTTTAGGGCATGCGGATATAATATCGACACCAGGCGCGACAATGTCTGGGGCGATGGGATCTTTCTTCCGCTTAAACCGTTGACTCGATGAGAAATCCGCGACATTATACTTCCGATCACACGCGCCAACAGACAGCGCCTGCCAATAATTTCCTGGGGAGCGACTGGTGCCAGGACCTTCATTTCCCACCGCAAAAACAGGAAGAATGTTTCGTTGTCGCAGCAGCCGTGTTAAAGGCAGAAAATCCTGCCACCACCCGCGAAATCCCAGCGACATATTTAGAATTTGAATACCCTTGCCGACCGCCCAATCCATGCCTCCCAATACGCGGGCGATAACTTCCCCGCCTTCTATCACAATGGCGCTGGCAAGAAGCGCACCGGGCGCAACACCAATGGCTTTTCCACGAATCGCACGACCAGCGATAATTGCCGCGGTATGAGTTCCATGCTCATCACTGTCGTACGGTTTTGGAGATGGTTTAACTTCCCATCCCATTCCATTAAATTCAGCGAAGTCTGAAATCGCGTCTTTAAGCGCCGGGTGGCTGCCATCCACCCCGGTATCCAGGTGACCGACCAGGACTCCTTTGCCAGTATAGCCTTGTTCCCATATAGCAGGAACCTCAAGCGCCGCGATTCCCCAGGCGATCTTTTGTGTCAGTTTTGCGGTTCTAGCTTGTGTCGGTCGAATCAAGCTGATTGGCGGCGCGCCTGAAATATCAGCGACCACATCCTTTTGGGTTCTCAGTGCGGAAAGTCCCTCGCTATTAACCGTTCCCATCATGATACCCAGGTTGGGATAATATCGAACGGCTGGCGCAGTGCTCACTCCCTTGTACATTGAGCTTGTCGCCAGCGCCGTTGCCTGGCTTAATTTCGAGGAGACAAAATGCTTTTCCAGGTCAGAACGAATCTTTCTGACATCTTTCTCCACAATGGTTGTTTTCAAAATCACGATGACCCTGGCGATCCCTGAAGCTCGTAGATCCTGTGAAATTTGTGCTGACATTGTATTTTTCCCTTCATTTTATTTTGATTAGCACAGCCAAAATGAGCCAGAACACAAAAGTATTCATATCTTCAATTAAGCAGGAACAAGAAATTCTGTTAAATCAATCGGCATACTTTCAGCAATCGGTCGAGAAAATCGCTTTTCAAAATCGATAATCATAATTCCATTTGGCTGACGAGTTTTACTATCGATTCTTAAAAAAACACTCGGGCTGACTTCCTCATCTGTGCCTTCTTTAGGCGGACCAAAAACAAGATAAAGAACATCTGCTACTTTATCATAGGAGATTCTTAATGAATTCGCTATTTTTTTATCCATTAATTTTAGCAATTAATATTCTTCAACAAATTAATTTAATTAGAAATATTGGGAAAAGCAATAAAAAAATTAGTTGACCTTTTCAT
>JALOPY010000718.1 GCA_025453735.1 bacterium
TTATGAAGCAATCAATCCGCATTTCTTGACAGTCTTATGCTCGACAAAGCTGCTTTTCAATACTCTCGGGTGAAGTCTAAGACTTAAATCTATTCTTTCTTGCTGATCTGCTAAATGGAAAGTACCAATCAAATTCCGCAATAAGCCACCTATAGCGTGAATCGACCACAGGCATTTTTTCTGCATCGGGGGCATTGGGGCGAATCTTCGACACAGAAAATTGGGTTTTACTAACTAGTCCAGATCATATATTCTCGGAGGATTACAAACCAGGTTTCTTCGAGAAACCTGGTTTGTCTGCCAATTCAACCTTACAAGAAATTATGAAATAGAGCACTAAGACTTCTTCGGATAATCAAAAAACTTAAAAATCCCCTCCCCTTTTTTCACATCCTGCCATGATTGAATATCAAAATCCACACAAAAAACACCGCAGGTGGGGATATTATCGACCTGTTGATTCGACAGATAATTTGCCAATGACGTGTGATCAGGATTATGCCCGAACAGCATCACTTCATTGAGTGAATCATCGAGATATTGGATGACATTCAGCATCGCTGTTACGCCAGATCCGTACAGCGAATCTTTGATCTCGATTTTTTCTTTGGGATAGCCGATCGCTTTTGCGATAATTCTAGCAGTTCCAATCGCTCGTTTGGCAGGACTGGAAAGAATGAGATCAGACTTTACATTGTGCTCTTTTTTCAATCGCTTTCCCATAAAAGGAGCATCTCGTTTTCCCCGATTATTGAGTGGTCGATCACGATCGGAAAGATCTGGATCCACCCAGCTCGATTTGGCATGTCGGATGAGAATAAGTTGTTTCATAATGGATAACTACCTAAAATTAAGTGATCAACCAAGCTGTCACATAATACAAATTAATTTTCAGTTTGTCAAGCACTATTGCAAGCTCGCACTCAGACTATTTTTCATGATCGGATTACTGCAATAAATCCAAATTTAAATATTCGATTGCATCTCAAATAAAATTTAATTATATTTTTCACACTGGCAAAAAAATAGTGAGCCGAGGTACAATGCTTTTTCCAGAATATGATTTTTAGTTGTGTCAGGGATTTAAGTCATAGCGGAGAAACAGATGGTACAGCAATTGATGTGTCTTGTTCTAATTGTTTTATTGCTATCGAATTTTATAACCTGTCATTCAAATCATGAGCAAAAAACCAACCTTTTTCCAATCCCCAAAATCGAATTCGCTCCAGAACGTTACATTTGTTACCAATCCAAAATCCCCTTAAAAATCGACGGCACGCTCGATGAACCCATCTGGCAACAAGCTGAATGGACAGATGATTTTATCGACATCGAAGGCGATTTAAAACCGAAACCCAAATTTCAGACTCGCGCCAAAATGCTCTGGGATGCTGACTATTTTTATTTCGCCGCCGAGTTGGAAGAACCTGATATCTGGGCAACGTTGATAGAACGAGACGCTGTGATTTTTTATGACAACGATTTTGAGATTTTCATGGATCCTGATGGGGATACGCATGAGTATTATGAATTCGAGATGAATGCGTTCAATACCATTTGGGATTTGCTGTTGATTAAACCATATCGGGATGGCGGACCTGCTGTGAATGCCTGGGATATTCAGGGATTGAAAACAGGCGTTTTTGTGGATGGAACGATCAATCAGCCTGGGGATAAAGATCGGCGCTGGACTGTTGAGGTTGCCATGCCATGGAAAGTGCTGAAAGAATGTGCTTATAAAGATGCGCCGCCGAAAAACGGCGATCAGTGGCGGGTCAATTTTTCTCGTGTCGAATGGCAGGTGGAAGTGAAAGATGGCAAATACAGCAAAGTGATCAACCCAGCAACAGGCAAGCCTTATCCAGAGGACAACTGGGTTTGGTCGCCGCAGGGATTGATCAATATGCACTATCCGGAGATGTGGGGCTTTGTCCAATTTTCTGATAAAATTGCTGGAAAATTGCTGGTCAAGGCGAGGATGAATTTCAATTCCATCCCGAAGAAAATGCCAAATGGCTCTTGCGACAGATATATTATCAACAACGAAATTATTTTGAGCAATTTGGGAAATATACTGATAAGCTTTCTAATTTAAATTTAGATGATCAGAAAGTGGAAGGATATAAATTCACGCCGATCATTAAAATCACTCCCAATCTGTTTGAGGCAAGTCTCACCAGTGTCGATGGAAATAGGAAGCTTGTTATTAATCAGGAAGGAAGAATATTTCCGGCTGGTTCATCTGGCCATGCGCCATGTGCTTTGCACCATGCTGAAAATGTGAAGTGCCATCAAAGAATAAATCGATAAAATATTGAGTTGAATTAAATCGGAGGTAGCTTCTTTGAACCTGACCTGGCTTGATTGGAGTATCGTAATTCTGGTTCTAACTTTTCTGGTAAGTTTTGTGATTATCAGCAAAAGATATATGCAGAGCGTGGCGGATTTTCTCTCGGCGGGACGTTCCGCTGGTCGGTATCTGGTGAGTGTGGGGCAATATATGGCAGGACT
>JALOPY010000719.1 GCA_025453735.1 bacterium
CCATTCGGAACGGTAAAAATAGCATTGCTCAGATAATATTGATCCCGCTGAAATTCATAAATACGATTGGTGGATAATCCACCAGCAGCAGTAGTATCTGCCACAATCTGGGCATTCACAAACGTCGCTGCTGTGCCATCATAAGGTAATATTTTTACGATAACATCTTCTTGCGTGAGAACCTCGCCATTCTCCCATTTCGTTTTTAGATCCGGGTACCAATTCAGATCGCCAGCCGGATAGCCTTTTTCAGCGCCCGTATAGGCAACTGAAGCAATCGAATAGGTTGCATCCAATGTATCCCGATAGAATTCGATAAAGCGGCGGTCGTAATCATCTCGTGACTTGACAAAGTTGGTCTGATCCTTTTTCTTGCCGCCGCCATTCGGATCTTCATACCAACGCATCATATTGGTCATCAGTCGCGGAGTGTTGGCAAGAGATAGACTGGTTTGGGTGAACGCTTTCACCGAATCCGCGCCCAATCGACTGTTATAATATGCCAGGACAGCGGCGAGCCAACCGCAAACCCAAAATCATTCAGGAATGCCTGTCCCGAATCGCTGATCGCATAAAAGTTATTGCTGACCTTCCACTGGGTGACACTGTTCGGCGCCGTGAAAATCCAGGTGATTCGGTTCGTGCCATCAGCATAGAATTCACCAGTGTTTGCCCATTCCGCCTGACGGGTGGCGTCGGTGGGATCTTCACCCAGCGCAAACGCATCCACAAACAAATTGTTGCTGATGATCATTTCAGCGCCAACATTGCCCAGCGACAGCAGGCCATGGTAGCCCATGCCATTAATGAAGGTATTATGCTCGATCCGTCCGTATTTGATCTCACCCGTTCCGGCTGCCGGATTGGAAAAATTGTAATGCCGAATGGCACGATCTTGATAATTCACAAATGTATTGTTGACGATAATCAAGGAATCACAGGCCGCTTCGCGCATATCAATTCCTTTGCCCGCGCCAAGATTGGAAGTCGTCAAAGCGCCCATGTTGGCAAAAATCGAATTGGTTATCTTCACTTTGACTGTGTTTTGACCGGTGCGAACGTGTTGTCCATTGATAAATTGAAGAACCAACCGCAGTGGTATTAATAAGACCGCCCTGGACACCATCGACCCGATCGGGTTCTGGTTCATAAAAACCAGCAACACAAATGTTCTTCATTTCTAAATTACTGCCGTTTAATACTACAAAGTTTCCTGGTGGTCGTGTCGGATTCGACCCCGTTCCCGATTCCCAAAGGAAAATAACCGGCTTTTTACCGGAACCTGCTTCGGCTCGAAGACGAAGCGCTCGGCCATTCGGAACGGTAAAAATAGCATTGCTCAGATAATATTGATCCCGCTGAAATTCATAAATACGATTGGTGGATAATCCACCAGCAGCAGTGGTATCTGCCACAATCTGGGCATTGACAAACGTCGCTGCCGTGCCATCATAAGGTAGCAATTTTACAACCACGTCCTGTCCATATAGCGACATCACAAACAGGAACATCATGATGGCAACAATTCCTAATATCTTATTGCGCATTAGAACCTCCTTCGAAAATTAAATTCCCATTGTTTTTTGCGTCCCCACAGCTCATGGGGGAATCATTGAATTGACAGAGCAAAAATATAATTTAATCCATTATGTAAAAATTTTTTCTAACATCACCTCCTCTTAAAACTCGGCAACATACATCGCATTAATATTGTTACGGTTTAATTTTTGAGAGTACAACCTAATTGATCGACTGATTCCATCCGCCCTGGCAGATGGAATCAGTTTAGGACAGTGAATTAAATAAGTTGCTCATTTGATATAGCAATCTTGCTTTTCTATGAGCAAAGATGATCCTCAAATGGGACAGTTATTTAATTCACGTCCCTTAAAATTATAATCGTTAATTGGCATATAATTTTTTAGAGTTGCAGGGTAACACCAAAATCAGCAGTCAGACCGTACTTCTCGCTTTGATTAAACAGCTTGCGGTCCTCTACCCTATTATAAATTGAGCTGCCATCTTCAACATTCGTTAAATTGCTGACGTTCAGATACAGGGATAAGTAATCCGTAATTTGTTGTTTTAGCGCCAAATCAAGTCGTGTGAATGCATTGGTGACTTGATCGCTCAAGCCGGCAGCCGAATAGGAGACATTGTGTTCGCCTTGATGAAAGACAGACAATCGTCCTGAAAATCCACCGATATCATATCCCAGGGAAATATTTCCAAAGAACTCCGGCATTCCTTCCAATTTCTGTTTTTTCTCGATAAGCACATAGAATTTTCTCCAGGTTGGTACTATGGGTCCGGGAGGATCGTAAAAGACTGAGTCAATTTTTGATCCCCAAATAAATGCTTCCGACCGCACGAAAGATGCATTATATGACAGTACGATGTTTTTAAGCAAACCCGGGAGAAATCGAAAATTGATCTGGTGTTCGAACTCGAATCCCCACACTTTGGTCGGCTTCGGTGAATTGTAAGGAAGCGTTAAGTTATAGGGTGTGCTGCTCATCTGGCCTCGCCAGTTAATGCCGAATCGCTGCATCAAGGTGTCCTGATATACGCCCTGGGCGTCTCTCACTGCCACGGTGTTAAAATTATTCAGCATGTGATACATATCTTCAATCTCTTTGTAATAGCCTGACAAAGAGATCAAACCAATATTATTGCTAAAGAAAGATGTATTCAGCTCATAATTCCACGCCTGTGCCGTTTTCAGTTTTGGATTGCCCACATAAACTTGATGCTGTGTTCCAACCTCGGCTGGGCGACCCGCAATATATTGCTCCAATCTCATATTAAAATCAGGTCTTGCCAGAGCTTTATATGCGGCAAGGCGCAGCTTCATGAAACTGAATGGAGAGAGAGCAATGTTCACATTCGGAAGAAGCACAGATTGAGATGCAGATGATGTTGT
>JALOPY010000134.1 GCA_025453735.1 bacterium
CACCCCAAAAGCTTGAAATAAACACATTCGTATCTACCACGACTTTAAGCGGCATCGCTTGCCTCTTTCTTTGAACACTTGGCCCTGATTTCCTGGATTATTTCTGAAATATTATTTATTGAATATTCAGAATTCGTCACCTCAGTTTTAATTTCTTCCCATAGCTTAAAAACCCTGTTAGCGAATTTTTCTTGATTCATTTGGGCATCGATAAAGCTTTCAATATCTTTCATCCGAAATCTCCAGCGATTGCCTATCTTAAATCCTGGTAAATCGCCTCTTTCTGCCTGTCGTCGAATCGTTGTCGATTTTACTTTTAAATATTTTGCTGCGTCATCAACGGATAAAATTTCGTCGAACATTTTTAGTTCTCCTATGAAGACAAAATATAATGAATATGATTGCTTTAAATCTAATAAACTTTTTCGGCTTAATCAAGAATTTTTTAATATATTTTGATATTTACTTGTTTGCTGTGATTGAGAATCATTATAGCAGAAGGGTGGTATTGCTCGAAAACCTGGCTATTGGGAAATTGATGTGAAGGGAACTCGATAGATTTTTTAGTGGCTTCCCCAATCAATAAGCTATGACTCTATTAAAGGTTTTAAATTCGCAATAACCGGAAGTGAAAACAATTCTTGACGCAACAAACGAGTCGAGAAAAAGAGGACTTCAAAGTTTTCGATTTCCCCTGTTTCAGGATTATATCGCGCGATAATCTCATCACCCAACTCGTTTGATTGTTGTTCGGCGTAAGGTTTCACTTTATTGATGTAAAGAATATCTGCCTGTCGATCATAATAAAAGGTTAATCCTTTTTCCATTCTATCACTCCATGCGTTAATTTGCGTGAAATATATGCGGTAACGATCCAATGCCTATTAGAAATTTCCCCATCACTAATTACGACCGCAACGATGAATTTGCCCATCCTAACAGAATCAAACCAGCGATAAAACATCCGAGCGAGGAAACAATTTCATTTTAAAAAAATAGCGCTCCAGCGATGTCAAAAATAAGCTCGAAATCCAATCTGATCCTTTGTTTTTAAATCCAAAATCAAAATTTTTCCACTCCGGAATCTTCTTTGCCGATCCAAGCCAATGAGACCCATCGCACTGGCTTAAGACATGATTTATCAAATTTCCAATTTTTGATTTTTCAGGCTGATCAGGAACAAACGACAAGGTGTAAATCACATTCAAGATATCCAATCCGGTATAATGCGGGGGGTAACGAAGTTTGTTCACATTAACCTGGTTTTCTGAATTATAAATACATGAAGGAATAGATTTAGTTTCATAGCTAGCAAGAAAAAGGCTGACGGCTGTTTCTAATAGCTTTTGATACGTCTTACCAAATTGACTCAAAGCGAGAATCGAATGGATCGTGGCTGATTGACAACTTGGCAGGAATTGATCTCGCTCGCCATTTTGTTTCAATTGATCACAATGCCATCCGCCATCGAATCGCTGGGTCGTCGCCAAATAATTTGCTGCCGCTGTGACTGTTCGACTTGTTTTCAATCCCAATCGAGATAAACAATAGGTGAGATGCGCAGTGATGCAGACGAAAGCGATTGCCTGCTGCTTGTTTTGATGATACCGAATCATAAATTGACCATCTTCAAGCTGCGAAAGCTTTGCCTGCTCAATGAAGGAAGTGATCCCAAAATCTTCAGCCGTAATTCCAATGTCCGCTAAAAAACGAAGCAGCCAGTAAAACGATCCATAAACCCGAAAATTTGAAGGATTCGGTTTCGGTGATTCCGGATCAATAACATGTTGGGTTAGCTTTTCTGTAATTTTCAATATGTTGGGGTGAGATAACAAAGCTTGTTTTGTTCGATCCCGAAGAGGGTGGTCATCCGGCTGCAGAATAAATCTCGACCAGGGTTGTCCCTGTTCGAGGATGGAGTTCCTATTGATGGCGCAGAAGTGTTCGATAAATTTATTTTCTCTCATCATAGTTAAAAATGAAAGTGGAGATGTAATTCAAAATGGAACGTATTGCTTTCAAATTTAAATGATAGTTTCGAATTGTATTGGATAATGTTGTTGATTTTTCAACGAGTTGCATGGCAGCTCTGTTCCATAATTCAAAGATATTGAAAACTGCAAAGCAAAATTTCTTATTTTAGAAAAAAAGTGTTTCATTTAAATACGATAATGTAAGAGCGAAAAAGAAAATATTAAAAAAATGTGAAGGCACAATTGATTATTAATTATCTAATAGCTAATTAAATGAAAACATGGCACTGATTTTGCAAGAGCATTCATCGAAGAATAACTAATCCCTTTATAAATCGATAGGTTAAATAACAAAAATTAATATTTTTTCACAGCTAAGTTGAGGTGATCGAAGAGGATGAAGAAGGGAAAAATAATAATTGCTGTATTGTTTTTGCTTGCCACCAACACATACCTTTTTAGCCAGCCATCCGGCTCGATCTGGGTGAAGACATTTAAACCCGGCAGCGCCAATTATGAAGATGAAACCATCGATCCTGTTGCCCTGGCGATTGTTGATAGCTTGATGAAACTGGATGATATCGAAGTGATCTTTTTGGGCGGAGCAGATCAATTGAAATGGAAGGCATTGCCCGAATTGCCACAATTATCGACTGCGATCGATCAAGCCAAAAAATTTGAACGCGCCAGCAAACTGAGAGAGCGCTATGGGCGAGGCGAGATCGGCATTACGGATGAGCCGATTCGCGGGGTCAAGGTGGTCTGGAGTCCGAAAAAGCCAGATCCGTTTAAAATGAATGAAATCATTCTGCAGCTAAAATCGGCACAGGACTCACTGGTGAATTTGGTGATGAATTTGAACCAACAGCAAACTGAAAGGTTTGCCGCGATTCAGGATAGCATCATTAAAGAGCGGGCGCGACCCGAAATCATCGTGGAGCATAATTCTACAAACAGCAATTTCGATTGGGAGATCAAGACTGGCATTCTCGCCTGGTTTGGCGGCGGAGCTTATGATCTGTCGGTCCCGTGTTTTGGAATTTCATTGCAGCGACAATTCTGGGCGTTCGAGATCGAAGGCGGATTCACCCCGTGGAGCCGTCCGGCGGTCTCTGGCAATCGAGGCGATGCCCTGATCATGGGAACGATCACGATGTTTCCCCAGAAATTTTTTGAAGTCAAAGTCGGCGCATTTTCCGGCTGGGAATTTCTGTCGAAGACGGACCAATGGACGATGAAAATCATGGGCTTGACCACCGGTCCCACCTTGAAATGGAAATTTATTGAGGGATACCTGGGTTATTCAATCAGCAAATTGAGCACTTTGACGCAATCAGATCGCTGGGTCAGCGGTTTGATGCTCAACTGTAATTTTAAATTTCTTGTGAATTAGCAACAGCGAGGCAACTATGCACGACATCAGGCGCACAGCATCATTTTTGATTTTGATCTTTCATGTATTCATCTGGGGGTGTAGCAAAGCGCCCTTTCCGACCGAGGGAAATGGCGGGGATGGAAAGCTGCCAGAGGCTTCTGGCAAAATCGTCATTTCGGCAACCAGCTATTCCGGCGAGGCGATCGATAGCGCACAGGTATTCTGGAATAGCGAATCGATCGGCGCTACCCCGTTAACGTATGAAAAAGTCCCGATGGGCACGTATGCATTGAGAATTCAAAAATCCGGATTTGAAATCTATTCGGAAAGTATTTCCATTCAGGACAATCATCCTGTCTTTGTCGAAGCGTTGTTGAAGCAATTGCCCCTGAATAAAGGGCAGTTGCTGGTAACGATCGATCAGGATTCGGCCACATCGATTTTAGCGAACAGCCAGAATAATATCGTCGATCTTTTTTATTCACGAGAAAAAAGTTTCGTGCTCGATCCGGGCGGCTATTTTTTAAAAACTGAAAAACCCGGTTATCAAATGGTTTATGTCGCGCTCGAAGTCAAAGCCGATAGTGTCATGATCAAAAATATTCGACTGGATAAAATAGCTAATCCGGAATTACCAGAAATTGCTTTGGCTATTCCTGATTCCGGACGGATTGATGAGCCGATTCTGATTTCGTGGGAATCAAACAAAGCTGAAAAAATTGACATCGATTATGTTGAAAATCCAGGCTTGAGCGGCAAGCGGGAGATCGTTTTTAGCACCCCAGGAATGCGATATATCAGGGCGATTGCGAGAAATAGCGCCGGAGCGACAAGCGTGGTAGATAGCGTTTTAATTTATAAGACAGTCACTCCACCAGGCATGGCTCCTGAACTGGAATTTTCGATCGTTCAGGATTCTGTCGAATTTGAACAGCCAATTGTGGTGCGTTGGAAAAGCAATGGCTATCAAGTGATTATCGACCAGGGAATCGGGATTCGAGGTCCGTCTGGAAGTGAAGAAAAGGTGTTCCTCAATCCGGGACTGAAAACGTTCACTGCTGTTGCATACAGCGAAAATGGTCTTCTGACGATTCAAAAAGATGAGGTATTCGTCAAAGATCCTGCGAAACCAAAACTACCGATCGTGGCGTTAGCAATGGTTGATAGTGTTAAGGCCGGGCAGCCATTTACTATTGAGTGGCAAAGCCAGAATGCGAACCAGGTGGATGTCGATTATGTTCAAAATCCGGGATTGAACGGAAAAGCTGAAATCATTTTCCAGTCTGCTGGCAGGAGAATTATTTCTGCAACAGCATACAATCAGGAAGGTCAGGTGACGGTTGTGGATACAGTGGAGGTTGTGTCAGTGCCGCCCTCTCTACCCCAGGTCAATCCAATTTTGATAACGGCAAACGCAAAAGTCGGAGCGATTCATCCACAATTATCCCAGGTCATTGCGAATATCGGTCCAGCCACTGTAACGCAGGAAGGTTATTATCGGGTTTCCGCTACGGTCTGGTACAATAGCGGTGATGACCAGAAGAATGAAAGTTTTTTTATTGTCATTAGCGATGAGTTCAATCGAAAGATTTATCCGAAAGACGCGAATGCCGGCAGCTACAAAGTGGTGCCGGATGATCCTGGCGCCCCGCATACGGCGGTCCGGGATGCTGGGCTATTTTATCTCAGTCGTGGGCAAATGACGATTGACCTGCATCATTATTACACGATTTCGAAACAATATCCGCAATTCATCGTGGATGGTCCTATCAATGATGCAGAGAGCGTTGAGGTGATCAGTTTTAAATTGGAATATGATCAGCCATAACATAATTTTCTCATAAATAATTCCTCCATTGGATTAAAGAAGCCGCCAGCTCAATCTTATTTGAGGTGGCGGTTTTGTTTTTAGGGAAATATCCATCAGTTCACCAAAAATTGTGATTTTGCATTTCTTCAAAAAATGTGCGTTGCGTCAACTTCCTTTTTGCAAGATTTGTTAAATTAACATTACAAAAATTAATAATCCCGGAGGACGCTATGAGAACATTAGCAAAAAATAAAATTATAGCTCTTGGAGTCATGCTGATTTTCCTCATTGGTCTGACAACATGCGATAAAGAACCGACCGAGCCGAACAAAACTGCTGCGCCAGAATTGCCTCCCGCGCAATCCATGCAAATTGATTTATCATATTTCAAAATGAATCCGGAGCGAAGCTTGCAGAAATCAGCGACGTCAAAATGGAATTTTCTGGCTGCTGTCGCTACGGTCTCCTATATCAATACGACTGTGATTGTGGCTTCCATCGCGCCAAGTCTGGTGTTCGCTGCGGCAATCAGTCAACAGCCGAAGCTGCAGGATGATGGAAAATTTCACTGGATTTATAGCAAGTCTGACACCATCCTGGGGCGGGTGATTACTTTTGAAGTCGATCTCGTCGGCTGGATCGATGAAACTGATCAGGAATCCGAGTGGGAAGTCTATGTATCGAGCAACAGTCATATTCCACAACTGCATCATTTCCTCTGGTACCAGGGCCGCTCTGAGATCGGCAATAAAACAGGATGGTGGCTGTTCCACGATGATAAATCACCTGATTCGTTAATTGATGTGTTAAAAGTTGAATGGGATTTTTCCGATGAGAACGATAAGGAATTGATTTTTACGAATGCAGAAGAATTGAGCAATGAGTATGGTGATTATTTAAAATATGGCATTGAATTTAGCGATCGATTTTTGATCTTCTTTGATGCTTCGGAAAATAAAACCAACACTATCTATTGGAATGCGGAAACCGGGGCAGGATTTATTGAATGGCAAAATTATCATAACGGCGCAAAAAGCTATTGGGATGAAAATCATAATGATATTTCAGGTCCTCCTGCATAATTATTAATTATGTCTTTTCATTCTATGTTCACCAGCCCTGGTACTGTCCCCCTATGCGGTATCAGGGCTTTTTTTATGCCAACCATGAGATTTAAAATTCTTCCAGAATCAAAAAATGTCAGAATTCATTGTTGCAGGATTTTTATCTTGGAAGATAATTGAATTTTTATCTTTTAAAAAATCAAATCATCCCCGGTTCGAAGTAAAATTTATGCACAACTTTCAAAAAGCTTGACTTTAATTTTTTGGTTGTTTAAATTATCGTCAGACAAATATTCCAGGTGGGGGAATATGATTGCCTTTAATTTTATTTTGAATCTCTAAAAGCTGTATTCTCGCTAATTTTTTTTTAAAATTTTATGAAAGAGAACATAACCATACTTGTTGTCGATGACGAGCGAGGTCTCCGAGAAGGTTGCCGTCGCATCCTCGAATCCGAAGGCTATGCCGTCGATCTGGCAGAAGATGGCAAGCAGGGATTGGAGCTGCTTCAGAAAAAGTCCTACGATTTGATGCTGGTCGATTTGATGATGCCCGTGATGGGCGGATTGCA
>JALOPY010000135.1 GCA_025453735.1 bacterium
AACGGATTCGGGCGATTCTGAAACAAATAAAACCGATCGGCCACATGATTCGTTGGCTTTTCAGCAACGCCAGTATGATGTTTTAAATAAAAATCAACATCTGTTAATGACTTCTTCACATTCAAAAGCGTGGACTGTTCGCACTCACGCACTCTATTGTAATATTCGCCAACGTACTCCTGCTTCCAATCTCCATACGCTCCAAAATTCCAATAGATTCTCCCAGACGCTTCGACATAGTATGCAGAAGAATCAAGGTCAGTTATCTGGTAGAAACCATCGGAATTTGTACGAACTTCTTTGATAAAGCCCCAGAGGCTATCATAGGCAATAATTTGGGCATCAGGAATCGGCTCACTATTGTCGTGTCTGACCACTCTTCCCCAGATGCTGATTGCTTCTTCGAGTGCAAAATTAATGTTTTCTAAATTGTGATCCAGCGATAGAATCTCAGCTTCCTCCCAATTCGGCGAATCAAGGTAATATTCAGTTTTATAAAATTTCCACCAGCCATTGGATTCGCAATAGCCGGATGCGACAATATAATACGAGCCTTTCGCTAACTTCGGAGTGATATATTTTCCAGAATCGGACGCAATCGTAAAAGCGATTTGATTTTGATCGGCGTCATAGACATCGATGCCGCTAAAGCCAATCGGAGCGCTGTTATCCTGTCGAATGACCTTGCCAGAAATGGTGTACCCTTCAAAATCATGCAGGATAAAATCGATCGACGGAATTGCGCCTGACAGATCGACTAATGTGGCGCTGTCGCGGCTGGCTGTTTTATTAAAAAATTGCGCTCGATACAATTGATTCCAATCGCTATAAGTGCCAAAGTCCCACCAGACTTTTCCGGTAGCTTCAAAGTAATAACTTTGCGATGTATCCAGCTCAGCAAAATTGAAAATTCCATCTGAGTTGGTCCTGGTTTCCTGGATAAAATCCCAATTGTCATTATAAGCGATGACCTGTGTCTCTTGAATTGGCATCCCGTCCTGCTGACGAGTTATTTTTCCGCGAATAACCAGAAGCTCTACCAACGTAAAATTGACATCATTCATATCCTGCGCAACATGAATCAGCAAGGCGCCAGCCTGATCCGGAGATTCTCGATAAAACTCATTTTTAAACAATTTCTGGAAGGTTCCGTTACAGTCAACCCATCCGTTAGCTTCGAGGAAATAGTCACCAGACCTGACGCGAAATAAATAAGCACCTTGACTGTTCGTAGCTATTTCTTCCAGATAATTCCATTGAGAATCATACAGGATAACACGGGTGGAAGCAATTGGCTGATTGTTATCCTGTCTCTTCACAAAGCCGGAAATGCTTTTGCCCTGCTCCAATGTAAAATTAATTTGAGACGTCGCTCCGGTAATATTCAATAGCGTTGCAGCTTCTCGAATTGGCGCATCCAGATAATATTCATTGAAAAACAGTTGTTGCGATTGTCCATCAACATCGCACCACCCGGTCGCTTCTACATAGTAAGAGCCATTTTCAAGTCCACTAAAAAGATAGTGACCCGCCGCATCGGTCAATTCTTCTGCCAGGTCTGTCCAATGACTATCATAAAGCCGGATCCGGGCATTTTGAATGGGCGAGCCATTATCCTGGCGTGTTGCCACGCCCGATATGGTGCAGCCTTCTTGCAGGGCGAAATCTATATTCAAGGCATCTGCTCCAACGTTTAACAGGGCGGCACCTTCGCGAGTATTGGATTCCAGATAATATTCTGAAAGAAAGCGTTTCTGATATTTCCCATCGAAGAAGCCATTTCCCTCGATACCAATAAAATACGACCCGGGATAAGCCTTATTAAATAAATACTGCCCTTCGGTGCCAGTTTGGCACCAATGAGCTAACTCCCAGTTAACATCAAAAAGCAAGACATGAATTGAATCAATTGGAGCGCCATTATCCTGGCGTGTGACTTTTCCAGAAATGCGCCCCCAATCTTCAATTGTAAAATTGATGTTGGTCGTGTCACCGCAGATTAGCTTTAGCTTCGTTGCCCCGGCTTGATCTCGAGATTCTTTGTAGTACTCTGGTATATACGACAATTGATCACTGGTTTCACCTGCCGCTTGAACATAATAGGTTCCTGGAGGGAGTGCTCCAAAATAGTAGGTCCCATCAGGAGCTGACATAGAACGATGAGGGTAGTTTTCTCCTATGTTGTTCCAACTACTATCGAAAAGAGTCATAAACATGTTGATGATTGGCAGACCCGTTGCCTGATGAGTAACGAATCCGGAGATACAAGCTCCTTCCAGAGTGAAATCGATATCCGTTAAATTGCCAGACAGGTTCACCAGCAATGCTCCGGCTCGATCCTTTGACTCTTTATAGTACTCTGAAATATACATACCTTTGTATCTACCAAGTGTATCGAGGGACACCCCGGTCGCCAATAGATAATACGAACCCTGTGCCAGATTGCTGACAGTATATTTTCCTTCAGCATCGGTGAAAATGAATTTGTCAAATAAAAATTGCCAATTTTCATCAAATAAATCAATCTTGATATTTGCAATTGGCTTGCCATCAAACTGCTGCGTCACTTTGCCGGAGATGCTGAAGGCTGTCACCGGGGATAACGCTTTGTCCTGCTCCGGTATTGGCTGTTGGTTAGGTTGTTGTGAGTTATCTGTTGCAAGGATGTTTCCGAAGATGAGAAGAAGCAAAAGAATCAATGAGCAGATCATCTGTTTCAAAGTAATTCTCCTAATTTAAACTCCTTTGCCATGTTGGCTGAATTTGAATATGAGGAAAAGGTCCTAACAGTTAGCGGAGTATTGTTCGGTTTCATGACGAATCAAATTATGGTATCGATATTACGATTCAATTCGAATGAAAAGGATTGAGTGTCATCTGAAAATACAGCTTAATGTCCCTGGCTTTAAAGACGATGCCCATGCCGCCAGCACCCAGCTTTTCGAGGATTTGGTAATGCGAGAGCGTGCTGCCTAATTTTCCATATTCTTCATCCTGGAACAAAGCTAAAAGTCCCCTATAATTTAAATGGAAAGAGTGGTTTCGCAGGTTGAGAATTTAGCAATCTAGCAAGAGAATATTAACAAAAATTTCTACTAAAGTCAAGATTTATTTGCAGAATGATGCAATACCTCACTTGTTTGAGGGTGAAAACGTCTAAGCCTCAGAGGTTTTGAAAAACCTCTGAGGTTTTCTTACTGTTAGTGAGTCTTACAGAATTATAATCGGTATTTAAGCTTAGATGCTCAGATCGATATAAAATTTGAGGCAGTTTTTTCCCTTTTGAAAATTTTTCATGGTAATCATTATCACAATTCTTTGATTCGGAGCGCACCCAATAATCGACATTTTGGATATGGCGAAAGATAGGTCTTGAAATAGGAAAAAAACGAGCTTTATAGAAGATTATTAGCGATCAAAAAACGCCTTTTTAAACTCCTCATCAATCGGAATCGGTTTTCCTTCTTTGTTGATAAAAACTCCCACCAATTCCGCATCAACGATTTTCTTGCCGGTCTTGCTATTGAAAATTTCCTGTTTGAAGGTGGCGCTGGTTCGTCCCTGGCTGATCCCTTCCAGGGTAATTTCCAGCTCATCGCCCAATGTCGCCGGCGCCAAATATTTGATTTTGACCTCGACGATGACGATGTAAATCCCTCGATTGAAATAATCATCAAAGCGCAAACCGACTTGCTCCAGCGCTGCCACACGGGCATATTCCAGGTAGTTCAGATAAACCGCGTAATTCACATGCCCCTGAGCATCCAGCTCATACGATCGGACTTTTAGGGATTGGGAAAACTTTTTCATTTATTTGCTCCGTAACGAATTAATTGTAATATAAAAAATTTATGTCAATAGTCAAGTGAAATTTTCGAGGGTTGTTGTATGCGATAGGGAATGTGGAATATGGGATTGGGAATTTGGCTAAAAGCAAAATTAAAAAAAACCAGGCTTTTCAGAAAAACCTGGTTTTTTGTGTTACGATTAAGTCATCACACTAAAATGCAATTCAATCTTGAATGTATTATTGCGTTGTAAATCCCACCACCCTATAATTAAATTCAAAATTCAGGCTGTTGCTCCATTGCGTATCCAGAATGGTTTTATAGCGGGTGCCATCAGCGGGACCGACGGGCTTGCCATAGGAATAGAACCAGTTCAGGATGGGGCGTCCGGTAAAGCCGAGCGCGATCCAGTAGCGACCTGGAGAAAGCTTGGGCACATCAGCGCCATAATCGAAGTCCACCCAATCGTAGCCAGGATTAAATTTCATTTGATCGACCGAAACCATCTCGCTGGTCGCTATGGTTGCGCCGGGAAGACCATCTTCATCCTTCAACAATTCGAGCCAGAGAAATCCGCTGCCGCCAAACTTATGCAGCACGATGCCAATTTTTCGGACATCCATTGGCTTGTTCAGCACAAAGATCTGGGCATATTGCGATTGCTCGGTAACGTATTCCGCAGTTTCAACGAGAAAATTTTTCCTCATCTCAAAATTATTCCCATCAGTCTGCTGAGCCGGACCACGTGCTGCCAGGAAATCAACATTCCTGGGAAATTCCAGGTTGCCGATCATAAATGGCTTTGAATACGTTAACGTTGCGAGTTGCTCGGTTGGAATTTTGGGCGGAGGAGGTGGCTCCTTCACCAGAGCGACAGGCTGAAACGTCGCTGAAACTGCCGGGGTGAATAAAACTTTCGAGGGACCATAAGTTTGCTTTTGAGCGGACAGATCGATCGTGTCGCCCAAAAATGACGATTCGATCGTCTCCTCAAATTGCGGGGATGCCAATTCCGCTCGCACCTGGGTCCAGCGAATCAAGCCGTCCTGGGAGGTCTCCTCATTATCCAGCCCGACTTCGACCCGGATAAAACGGTTGCTGACGAACAGTTGCGTCTGTTGCGGATCGAATGGCACCCAGCCCAAATCCGGAAAATAGACTTCGATCCAGGAATGGCGACCTTCGGCCATTTTCAAGGTCATGTTGCCGTTTTTCATTCTGATCGTGTACGGCTGTTTCAGAGTGATTCCATTCACGATCCTCGCAGGAATGCCCACGGCTCGCATCAGCGCGGCGGAAAGGTGGGAATAATTCTGGCAATTCCCTTTGCCAGACTTGAACGAATACATGGCGCCGTAATCCTGGGGAGTCAAAACATAATTCATGTGATCGATCACCCAGGAAAGGATTCGCTGCACCGCATCGAATTCGGTTTTTGATCCGGCGGTTAATTCCTTTGCTTTGGCAATGATTGCCGGGTCGGTTACCGGAACCTGCTTCGTGGCAGTCAAATAGGGTTGAACGTCCTGCGGAATATTGCTGAACGGAAATGGTGTGGTCGTTTTGATTTCCTGCAGAACGGTCTTGTTATCCGCCAGCAAAGCGATCACCGTCCGAATTGTTGAGGTCGGCTTTTGCCAGCTCACTTTAATGACCTTATTCCCGCGCTGATCAGTGAATTCCTCTCTGTTCTGCGGCTGCGGAGAAAAGTCGAAATTGGAATTGACGATGGTCTGATTGTACGTTGGCGATTGATAGGTTGTAGGAATGACATAGCTCAAATTCAAGGTATGAATCGCCGGATTGGGCTCCACAGTTTGCACCATTTTATATTGGATGCGCGAGGTTTGCCCACCATTGAGAAGGTAGTTTTCGCCGTACGCGACAGTTGAAAATGCGATCAGCACGAATAGTAATGCAAGATGTCGTTTCATAGCTGCTCCTAATATTTGATAAAGTTATTGAAACCGGATCTACTACTGAAATGAATTTCAATGATGATTGCATTGTGCAATCATGCAAATATCTTTTGTCGTTTCGTGGGAAGATGATTCAAAACAAGCTCGGATAAATCTAATTTCAAGCTCGCGTTATCAATATCAATTCCTGCCAGGACTCCATTCTCATCATAATCCAGTACGATTCCCTCCGATATTTCCATGCTTTCAACGCTTGATTTTGAAGATAGATCGATATACATGGAATCTGTATCAGGATAATAATTTATTTTCATAGCTTGAATCTCATGTCAGGAAACGCATTGTGAATTGTTCTTTTATCTTCAAGGGTAACAACTCGCAAGCTAACTACAAACCAGGTTTTTTTAAAAAACCTGGTTTGTAAATCTGCTGCTAAAAAATTACGCTCCATACTTCATCAAGCGTTGCGCATTTGCCAGAATGATGGGCATCAATTGCATGCTCGGCATTCTGCCTAATCCGCCCTGAATGCATGAAATTTCATCAAATTTCGTCACATTATCGGTCCGGCAAAATTTTGAATGCAGCAGCACTGGCACCGGATGCCAGCTATGCCCTTTCATGATCGCTGGCGTCGAATGGTCTGCTGTTACGACAAATACATCAGGATTCAAGCTCGTCAACATCGGAATCAGTGCATCGACCTGCTCGATCACTTTCACCTTCGCATCAAAATCGCCGTCTTCGCCTTTGGAATCGGTTGGCTTCACATGAACAAAGAAAAAGTCGTACTTCTCATAATTTTGCGCCACGGCTTCAAATTCCGATTTAATATCCGCGGTCACCGGGTGCAAATCCATATTGAGCAAAAACGCCACGCCCCGGTACATCGGGTAGTTGGCAACAGCAAGGGTTTTCAGCTTATAGCGCTCCAGCATCGATTTATAAGGACGATGCTTGGCAAAGCCGCGCAGGAGCAGGGCATTTGCCTTTTGCTCGTCGGACAAAACCTTGAATGCCTGATCGAGAAAACGTTTTGCCAGTTGCGCGGTCTTCTGACTCTCCTTATTCA
>JALOPY010000136.1 GCA_025453735.1 bacterium
CCAAAGCATTGATTTTGAAATATCATTCATCCCGGTCGGCGGATTCAATGAACAAATTAGGGTGTCAATATCCAATGTCCCGGAAGGCGTGGAAACGATTTTTTCCTCGCGACCTTTTGATATTCCGATTACTTTTAGCATAACATTTCGGGTCCCGAATAATGTTCGCCCAGAGATTTATCGTCCAATCGTAACCGCTTCTGGCGGCGGAATTACCCATCAAAAGACCGTTATTATTCATGTGCTGGAGCGAGGATCTTCGACTCAGCTTTTTGGGGTGCAACCAAATCCATTTACGCCAAATAATGACGGATTTAATGATTATGCGATTTTTAATTTTCCTGAAACGATCAATGGCGCCGCGACGATTTTAATCTTTGATGTCAATGGTCGCAAAATAGCCGAAATCCGTAATTCCACCAATTGGTATGGAAAAGACGACAACGGCAGGGATGTTAAGCCTGGCGCGTACATTTACATCATCAAAGATGGAGAGCGAGTTGTTTCCAAAGGAGTCGTCACTCTTGCCAGGTAATATTTTTGTGCCATGCGAATTTTGTGAAAGAAAGTTTCAATGATAAGAAAATTATTGACCATCATTTTGATCCTAACGATTCCAAATGCCGTCTGGTCGCAAACAGTCCGGGGACATGCAGCAAATAGTGATGATCCAAGAATCCTGTTTGTTGCGCCGGCTGGAGCGGCACTACTTCCCTCGGCGCAAATCGTCACCGGCTATGAAATGTATTACACGGGACTGGGATTGAAGAACGGTTTTGCTGCTTTTTCGTTTCCACATCAGCGATTTGGTACGTTCAGCGCGATCGGACAATATTTTCTATCGGATATTTATCGGACCGGAAATTTCAACATCGGATATGGCAGGGCTTTGTTGGAGCGACGCTTCTGCCTTGGAGTGGAGCTTGGTGTCATCTCGTTTTCGTATAACTCGGATAATTTCCGACTGGATGATGTGAATGATCCGGTGTTTCGCAATGGCGCTTCAAAGACGACACTGGACCTGGGAATGAGCGTGCTGGCAAATCCGATCGATCCAGTTTTCCTTGGCATGTCGCTCAAGCATATCAATCGACCGAATGTTTCTCTCATCGGGGATAATGTTCGGATGCCGACAAAATTCCAGGCAGGCGTGATGTTGCGCAGCACAATTCTCAATCCGTCATTCGATTTTGAATATTACGATGGAAGATCGACTATTAATTTTGCTATGGAGCGCTGGTTTTTTGATCATAAATTTTTATTGCGCACCAATTATTATCATTTTAACCTGGGGGGAACTGTTGGTTTCGTCGTTCCGGTCAATAAAAATTACCTGCGATTTGAATACGAGTACCGGTATCCATTGTCTGAAATCAGCGATATCTCCAACGCGTCACATCTGTTTATTATTGCGTTTGGTCTTTTGAAAGAGGCGACCAGTTTTGAAATATCGGTCTTTCCGAAAGAACAGGAAATCCATGCTGGTCAGGATGCGTCGCTCCGTGTCAATATTTCCCGAACGGGTCAGTTTCACAGTCCAATCGACCTTATGCTGCTGAGTCCCAATAACATTGTTCCGACATCGATTGTTCCGCAGCGCTTGAAAACAGAAAAGACAGCAACGTTCGTCATCCGGACATCCAAACAGACTCAATCGAAAGATTATCACTTTAATATCATTGCACGGGCAGGCGGAAAAGAAAAAATCGTTCCAGTGCGAATCACAGTGAAAAGTGCGATGCAAGCAGGGGAGCAGGAAAAACCGAATGATAAGCAAGCTTCAGTTTTGGCATCTGATATTCGAGCTTCAGTCGATCGGTTAATAATAAAAGAGACAACCAAAATTCGGAGTCGAGATCCACTATTGCCCTATATTTTCTTTGAAGAAAACCAGCATGTTTTAAATAAGGATCGTTACAATATCTTGAATCCCACAAGAGATCCGGTCACAAAATTTAACTTTTCACCTGAAAGACTTCTTGATATCCCGACGAAGTACCAAAATACATTGAATGTCATTGCCAAAAGATTGTGGGATAATCCGAACATGGAAATCATTGTTCGGGGCTACAATTCTAACTGGGGAGTGGAACGAGGAAATATCGAGCTGTCACGACGACGAGCAGAATCGGTTCGGGATTATCTCGTCAGCAACTGTGGCGTTCGTTCCTGGCAGATTAAAGCAGAGGCATTTCACCTGCCGCCCGATCCCGCGAGCAATCTCGATCCCCGCGGGCGTGAAGAAAATCAGCGAGTTGAAATAAGCTGCCCTGTTTCATCGCAGCCCATTCTTGATCCGATTGTTACGGAAACAAGTGAGATTGCCACGTCTGACGATAGCTGTAGATTTGAGATAATCAATCTCCAGGCTGGCGCAGGATTGAGCAGTTGGAAAATTATTATTTCAGAAGCTCAGGGTGATACATTTAAAGTCGTTGCAGGAAATGATCTGCTCAAAAAAGTATTGACCTGGGATTGGAAGAACGACGCGGGGCAGAGCGTTGCTGTGGGCAGAAGTTACCGCTATAAATTATTGTTGCAGGATAAAAATGGGCAGATTTTTGAGACAAACTGGAAAACGATTCAGGTCGAAAAAGTCAGTGCGGTCGAGCGGGAATATATCCAGAAGAATATTGAAAAGACGCGACTAATTTTATTCAAGTACGATCGTGCTGATATGGATTTGACTTCAAAATCGTTGCGAGAAGAATTAGCGCTAAATGCTCAAAAGCTGAAATCGAATTCTGCTGCAACTCTGCTAATTCAGGGGCACACTGACATTATTGGCGATTCGGATTACAATGCGAGGCTTTCAGTGCGCCGCGCCGATTCCGTTGCCAGGTATTTTATCGATCGCGGCATTTCGCGCTCACGGATTACTTTTGAGGGATTTGGGATGAGCAATCCGCTAATGGAGAATGTTCTGCCAGAAGGCAGGATGATGAATCGCCGCGTGGAAATTTATATTTTGTATTAAAGCAAAAAATTATTTCAAGATTGAATTTCTTTGTTGACAATTTAGTGATGATTTTGTATATTGAGCAGGAAAATTAAAAATAAATAAGGCTGAACTTAAACGAAATAATTGAACTGAAATATCTTTCGATTTATTATATCTTCCACATGAAATTATTAAAAACTCTAATTTTCTATTCTGTACCTATCCTGACCTATTTGGAGCGTTGAGCTTTTCCCGAAACACAATAACTTTTGTCTGGTAAACTGGAAGTTTATATGGATAAAAATTTCTATTGATTGGAAAGAGGCAAAATAAACATGGTCAGCAGTAACCTGACCACAAATTATCATCAATTAGAATAGGGAGGCTTCCATGGAAGCAAAAACGTTAGTCGCGATGTTTCAGGACGTGGTCAAAAAGCATGGGCAGAAAACTTCGCTCATGCAAAAAGTGGAGGGCGAATTCAAAGGATTTTCTTACCAGGAATTTGGCGAGCGGGTGAAAAATTTTGCCCTGGGACTGGCATCATTGGGAGTGACCCATGGCGACCGCATCGCCCTGGTGTCAGAGAATCGTCCCGAATGGGCAATATCGGATTTTGCCATTTTATCTATCGGGGCGACCAACGTTCCGATTTACCCCACCGTTACCGCACAACAGATCGAGTATATTCTCAAAGATTCAGGCAGTCGCTTGGTCATTGTTTCAACGCCAGATTTACTGGAGAAGGTGCTGGGGATTCTCGACAATCTTCCTGCGCTTCAAAAAGTGATCTATATGGACGACGGCAAGACCCCAAAAGATTTCATGCTCAAATTCAGTGACGTCTATGAAATGGGCAAAGCGTTTGAAAAGAAACATGCGGATTACTTTGAAAAAGCAGTTAAGGATGTCAAGCCCGATGACCTGTGCGGTATTATTTACACATCAGGAACAACCGGCGCACCCAAAGGGGTGATGCTGAGCCACAATAACCTGTTATCCAATGTCAAAGCGGCTCGAAGTGTCATCCGCATCGATGAAACCGATAGCCTGCTTTCGTTCTTGCCATTGTGCCATTCTTTTGAGCGGATGGCGGGACATTTTTTAGCTGTTTCGGCCGGCGCAACGATCGCGTATGCTGAAAGTGTCGAAACAGTCGCGGATAACCTGGGAGAAGTCAAGCCGACACTAATGACCAGCGTGCCGCGGCTATTTGAAAAAATTTACGGGAAAGTTATCGAAAACGCCAATGCTGGCTCGCCGATCAAAAAGAAAATTTTCTATTGGGCGCTCAATACCGGCGAGAAATATGTCGCTGCCAAATACAAAGGCAAAATTTCAGGCGGCTTGAATTTTAAATATAAACTGGCAACAAAATTAGTTTTCAGCAAGCTGCATCATCGAGTTGGCGGCAATTTGCGCTTCTTTGTTTCTGGCGGAGCGCCGCTGCCCAAAGAGATTGCCGAGTTTTTCTACAAAGCTGGCATCCTGATTCTGGAGGGATATGGATTGACAGAGACATCGCCGGTTATAACTGTTAACACAGAGGAGAAATTCAAATTCGGTTCTGTTGGTCCCACCGTTCCTGGCGTTGAAGTTAAAATTGCTGAGGATGGCGAAGTGTTAACTCGAGGCCCTCATGTCATGAAAGGCTACTACAAAAATCCCGAAGCCACTGCGGAAACGATCGATAAAGATGGCTGGCTCCATACGGGCGATATTGGTGTTATGGATGAAAATGGCATGCTGTTCATTACCGATCGCAAGAAAAATATTATTGTCACCTCGGGTGGTAAAAATGTTACGCCTGCCACAATCGAAAATTTATTGATCACCAGCCCGTTCATCGAGCAAACTATGGTGATCGGTGACAGACGCAATTACCTGACTGCATTGATCGTGCCCAGTTTTCCCGCGCTGAAAAAATTTGCCGATGAAAATGGCATTAGCTATTCGGACGTCAAAGAGCTGCTGACCAATGAACAGGTTTATCAGGCTGTCGAAGCTGATGTCAAAAAACTGACCAAAGAACTGGCTCGGTTCGAGCAGGTTAAAAAATTCACGTTAATGCCGAAGGAATTTACCATTGCGGATGATGAGCTAACTCCGACATTGAAAGTAAAGCGGAAAGTTGTGGCAGAGAAGTACGCGGATATTATTAACCAGATGTATATAGAGTAGGATAAGATAATATCTTGTTCAGAGATAGTTTAAACTTCCCGAAGGTTTTGAACCTTCGGGAAGTTTTTTTTAGAATTAAATAAAATGATGCTATATACTGTCATTATTATTCTGATTCAATAACAGGAAAATTGCTGCATGGATTTTCATAAGATTTTTCATGAGGTGGCTACTAAACCTTATGATCGAGCAAGGCAATGGAAGCAAGAAACCTCACAAAAAATCATCGGCTATTTTTGTTCCTACACGCCGGAAGAAATCATCCATGCCGCCGGAGCGCTGCCATTCAGAATTTTCGGAGGCGAAGTCAGCATTGCCAATGCAGATGGGCATTTGCAGGCGTATTGCTGCTCCCTGGCAAAAGGCGGACTGGAGGAAGCGCTTGCAGGAAGATTGAGCTTCCTCGATGGGACGGTTTTTCCCCACACTTGCGATACTATGCAGCGGCTCTCCGACATCTGGCGACTCAATTTGGGATTTCCTGTTCATTTTGATGTTGTGCTTCCGGCTAAGCTGAATTCCGAAAGCTCGTTCGACTATATGGCAGCTATTTTGCGCAAATTCAAAAACGATTTAGCAAGAGCATTAGGGATTGAAATTACCGATGACAGACTCCGGGAGTCCATTCGTCTCTACAACCAAATCCGGAAGGCATTGCAAGAAATCTATATATTGAGAAGTGAAAATCCAGGCATCGTTTCTGGCAGCAACGTCTATGAGATGATGAAGGCAGCAATGGTGATGGATCGAGTTGAGTTTCTTGCTTCAGTTTCCAAGTTCTTATCGGAAATGAAGCAAGAACCGAAAGCCACAGGAAAACGCCGAAACAAGAGAATTATTCTGACGGGAGGCATCTGCAATCATCCGGATATCTATTCAGTTTTAGAAGAATCCGGTGGCGTGGTCATCTGGGATGATCTCTGCACCGGAGCGAGATATTTCGACGGGCAGATGGACGAGACGATCGATCCGATTGAAGCGATTGCCAGAAGATATTTCGAGCGAATAATATGTCCCACAAAGCATCGTGACAATGCTTGTCGAGGCGAAAATCTCGTGAAGATCGCAAAGGAGCAAAAAGCCGATGGAGTGATCTTTTTGTTCCTCAAATTATGTGATCCTCATGCGTTTGATTATCCATATTTGAAAGAATATCTGGATCTTGAAGGAGTTCCCAACATGTTACTCGAGGTCGAAGGACAAATTCCGGCAACGGGACAATTGCGGACCAGGGTGGATGCGTTTTTGGAAATGTTGTAACTCAATTCCCACCCATCAAAAATCGAGGACCCTAAAAAATTTGCCGGGCAATTTGACAATGGCAGCAATTCCCATTAGTTGGTATTTATCGCTATGAAGCCTCATTACGAATAACTGCTGAAGCAGTTACTTTTATTTTATTAAGTGGTTAACACTACAATGAATTGTGGTGTTAACTCAATGCTGCTTGACTCAACACTATAATTTATTATGGTGTTGATTGCTAACAAACCGAACGATAAAAACCGTTGCAACTGTTTTTTCCAACTTTTGGGCATTGCACTTTTTGACAATTGATTTTTGTGTTTTGAATTTTATTTGTTTTTTGAGATTTGAGTTTTGGAGTTACTAACAGTTGGAGCA
>JALOPY010000137.1 GCA_025453735.1 bacterium
GTAAACTGTCCGCCTTGCCGGTACCATCCGGTTCCTGGCACGGAAAGAATGCCCTCAGGCTCTGATCCTGTTTCGACTAAAAAATCAGCATCCCAGTTTGCCTGCTCTTTGATTGGAACAGAAAGTGTAACCGATGCGCTGGAATTTGTACCGGAGTAACTTCCGGTTCCCGTTCCAGTCCAGGATAAAAATCGATAGTGAGCATTGCTTCGATTGATTATTGTCGAGTCAATACCAAAATTTAGAACTGATCCGGGAGCGTACCAGCCCTGTCCAAATGGCTTGCCATAAGGCGAATTTACTTCGAGATAATAGAGCACCGACCAATTTGCTGTCTGCGTGATGGGATTATTCATCACAACGCTTGATTCCCGCTGCGCGCCCGAATAACTGCCGGTGCCGCTTCCTGTCCAAGATGTAAATGTATATTGAGAATTGCCATTTTCGATAACCGAGGATTCGACAGAAAACTGGGCGGTTGCGCCAGAATTGTACCAACCAGTTCCCTGGGGATTGCCGTGGCTTGATTGCACATTCAAATAAAATTGAGTTTTATAATTTGCCGTGAAGGTCGTTGGCGCCGTCACCGAAACAGAATGTGTTTGAGTTCCCTGGTCGCTCCAGGATTGGAAAGCATAACGTTTGTTACTCCCGGCGTTTTGGGGCGATGGCGCGGAAATTTCATGAGAAGCGCCCTTTTCCCAGTACGTGGTGTATGGCGCTGGGTAGGCCGTTCCATCAACCAGGACACTTGTGCCATTCAAAACGTTTGTTGTGATCGTTACAGCAATTAAATTGGTAACGACTTTGACCCTGCCATTTACTGTTGTTGCAGTTGGATTGCCATTATTGAAAAAAAATGATGAAAAATTTAAATTGCTCACCTGATCAGGATTGCCAATAACATCAAAGCGAAGGCTGATCAATGTGCCTCTGCCAGCAAGTCTATTCGTACCATAACCTCCGATGATGACTGTTCCGTTAGCTCCGGTATTCATCACCGGTTCAGCCCAATTTGCAGTGAGCGTATTTTGATTGCTAACATTGACCAGCTTGAGAATCAAGCTATCAAATTTTAATTCAAATTGGTATGAATAAATTTCATAAGCAGAGACATCGGTTATTCGAACAGGAATGAGAATTTGACTGTTCCAATTTGCTGTCGTATCTGGAATCATCACCTGAACCTGTGCATTTGCCACATTAACCAGTATTAATGCAGAAAATAATATCATCACAAACTTAAAACGCATATCGTATCCCTCATCGTCCTCTGTTTTATTTGTTATTCAATCAATATCATTCTTTCAACGCCAAGCATCTTTTTTTCACTTTTAACGACACAAAAATACACTCCTGCAGGAGCCTTGATTCCCCGATCGTCTGTTGCATCCCACTCCAGTTCGACATTGCCAATTTTTGCCTGAATTGAACCGAGATGCTTGATCTTCTGTCCCAGTAAATTGAAAATCAATATTTCCATCCGATCCTGTCCGGAATTTGTTATAACGATCGATGTTCTGGTTTGAAATGGCTCCGGGTAATTCGATACCAATTGCAGATTTCGAGGAATCGCCGGAGCATTGTCTCGACCAATTCGTGTTGGCAATATAATTTTAACAGTTCCATTGACAACCATCGCCTGTGGATAATCCTTGTTAAACCTCACATCTTCGAGCGAAACAGCAGACGAATCGCCAGCATTTGCCAGGACATCGAACACCAGATTAATCAATGTGTCTCCCCGGGAAAGTTCTTTCACGCCAAAAGCGCCGACGATCATCAATCCGGCAGAATCCACATTGGCAATCGCATTGCCCCATGGAGCAGTCAATGTGTTCTCAGACGAGACACCGATCGCCTTAAGGACCATCGAATCGTAAACAACTTTGAACTGATAAGCGATAATCGCATACGTTGAAAGGTCGCTTACAATCACCGGCACTTTAATCACAGCATCCTGTTGTGCCTGACTATTTGAAACTGCCACAGATACTTGAGCATAACCATCATATCTCCCCCATGCTATTATGATTAAGCTGACTGCACAGATCAGACTAATCTTTAATTTTAGCATGTCACTCCCTATTTTAATTTTATTATTTTCTTCAAATTCGTTTCATTCTCACAAATAAATTTCACGAAGTAAACTCCACTTGCAAGTTCTGTACCATTGTTATCTTTTCCATCCCAAAAAATTTCATGCGTGCCGGGGGACAAATAGCCCGGTGAGAATTGCCAAACTTCGCGGCCTAACATATCGAATACCTGTATTTGCCCGATGCCTGCCATGGTGTTTTGAAAATAAATTTTTGTGCTGGGATTGAAAGGATTCGGTTGCGCTGTCAGCTCGACGCTGTTTTTCAGGTTTTTTTTATCAACAAGATATATCGTAGTTTTGCCGGAAGCGAACATAAAGCCATTCAACCAGAACAAGGGGACATTAAGCTCAGTCGCTCGCTGCTTCGCCGAGCCGCTAACCCTAAATTTGATCCGAATTAATTCTCCGCTCAGGGAAGCTCGATGAAGCGCATACAGTGCAACTTTTATTTTGCCTGCTGCAAGCTGGTTGTAAACCAATTGAAAATTTTTCGATACTTCAGTCGGACTCACATCAAGAAGTGTCAGACATGCTGGATTATAGTGAATTTGAATATCAGCCGAAAGAATGCTATCCGGCGCGCTTGTCCGGATTGGGATTTCAATCTCAGAATTCAAATAAGCGAAAACTTTTTCCGGCAGGATTAGCAAATTGTCACCGACAAAAGTTCTGTTCAAACTGCTTCTCATCCAGTTCCCATCGACATCGCCCAGTACCAGCGCGGCATAATCTTCATTTGAAAATATGCCCTGTGTTTGTTGATAGAGCCGGCGTTGTGGATCAAAGCAAAAAAGTCCGACTTTTGAACCCTCCAGCGCAGGAAGATCGACAGCGAACCGTGCGATTTGAGCGGCGTCGTACATGGTCACGTTTTGATCCTGGTCCACATCCGCCGCTCGAACAGAATAGTGACTCAGCGTATCGATCTTCACGGCATAACGCGCAGTTAATGCAGCATCATAAGCAGAAACTGTATAATAATCATTTTTTTGCTCCAGCCTCTTTGAAGGAACAGCTATAAAATTTCGATTGATTGGAAGCGCCATAGCATACATGCCATCACGATTTGTCATTGTGCTATCCGAAACATCGCCGGTCAGCGCTAATTTTACATCGGGTACAGGATGCTGATGCGAATAATAATTGACCGCGCCACGAATCTGACACTTGCTATTTTTGCCATAAAAAAAATAGATCTTTCCGCCCCAGTGCGCTCCCGTGCTATTGAATGGGCCAGAAGTTGCAAAATCATGAGCATAATCGCCATTGACATCGCCGACATCGACGACCTGCCAGCCGGCGCAGGTAATCGTATCTGTCCCCCAAAAATAATCCGGAACATGACCCAAATCCAGATCATGTTGCCACCCATCAGCTTTGCCTTTGATGAGATAGAGTTTTCCGGCATGAGGGACATCAGGGTGATTCAGATACCGAGCGCCAATCAGAAAATCATCGAATCCATCACCGTCATAATCGAGCAAGCCTGAAGTGCAAAAGCCGGTATGGGTTTCCTGATCTTCTCCCATGAAAGATGCATCGGCGTTTTTCAAAGAAACATCACGACTGTCCCATCGGTTTCGTCCCAGGATCAGATAAATTCTGCCTCCCTCGAAATAGGATTTTATGGCCGAAATCAAAAAATCAGGATAGCCATCATGGTTCACATCATTGGCGGCGCTGATCCAGGAACCGGCATAATCGCCTTCGATTTCGCCCCAAAATTTATAATCTGCATTTTCAAGGTTGAAATTATGGCCCCAGTCAACCGCCGATCGCCCAAGAATCAAGCAGGCGACATTGGCGCCCGGAACGCCAATGACAAAATCGGGTGTGCCATCTTGATTGACATCGCCCACGCCAGCGACCGAATAGCCAGTCAGAGCCTCCTCAAGGGGATAGTAGAATGACGCTACTGCTTTTTTGGCGATGGTATCTTTGTCATGCCAGCCAGCAGAATCGCCTAAAATTAAATAGGCTTTGCCATCCCATTTTTTATATTGATTGCGATATGGCGCGCTGGTTAGAATATCATCAAATCCATCATGATTGATGTCGCCCACAAACGAATTGGCGTAACCCAGTTGATCCAAAGGTTTCTCGCCTTCTATTTTAACATCGGCTGACAATGCCAGTTGACAATCTTGCCCCCAAGACATTTCCTTTTTTCCAAAGACAAGATAGGCCCAGCCTGGGGTTTCCGGATTTCGATCCCAGGTACCCGGAGCGCCAATGATCAGATCATCATAGCCGTCGCCATTGAAATCGCCTTTTCCGGCGACGCTATAGCCGACCATATCATAATCCTGACTGCCGCGAAAAATCGCAGTCGCCGCGCTTTCAATATTGGCATTGAATCCCCATGTTTTATTCAAGCCACCTGTGATCAAATAGACTCCGCCAGAATTCCAGCCGTGAAGATAATTGTGATACGCAGCAACCATAAAATCATCAAAGCCATCACGATTGACATCGCCAGCCGCGAACATGGAATAGCCGCAACGCTCTTCTTTGTTTTTGCAGACAAATGATGCGTCAGGAACAAGCTCGATAAGATTTTCATTTGTCCCAGGACTGGCTATCGGATTGCCGCTCATGAATAACAAAAACGCCAGCATGATAAAAATTAAGCTTAAGCCTTTCATAATTTCAACCCCTACTTCATATAAACGAGCTTGATGTTCCGGGTATTCTTTGCGAGAGACGCCTTGCAAAGATAAACGCCCGATGTCACCAAATTTCCAAATTCATCTTTGCCATCCCAGGTGAGCACATAGGTTCCGGGCAACACCTCCGCGTCGATCAAAGTTTTTATTTGCTGACCAAGTGTGTTAGAAATGATAATCCGGATGTGCTCTTTTTGAGTAACTTCATAAGGAATAGCTGTTGCATGATTGAACGGATTGGGATAATTTTGCATTAATTGAAAATGATCTGGCATCTGCGTTGGATCGCCAATTGCTATTTTCACTGTCGCCAACGGAACGGACGCGTTATTAATTAAAAAATTAGCCACGCGAATTTCTGTCTGCTGATCAGCATGTTCTTTCGCTTTGAAAACGATCAGCAATAATTTCCCTGCTTCATTGATTGGATTTTGGGTGTACGCTCCGATTAGCAGTCGATCATTGAAATTCGCATTATAGGCGAGCTGAAAATTTTTCGATGCTGCTGTCGTTTCGATTCTTAAAAATTCCAGAGCGCTTTGGTCATAGCGTAAATCCAGATCAAGGGAAAGCATTTGCTGCTCAGAATTGATTTCTATGGGCAAGAAAAATTCAGCACCGGGTTGAATCTCATGGGTGATGATTTCAGTTTCAGGCGACGTTATTTTCATTAAGCCAAAACCTGGAGAGTTATAGCTTCCATCTACATCGCTAATAATATAACCCTGAAAATTCTGATTCAACTGGTCTGAGGTAATCGAATCATAGAACATGCTGCTTGGATTAAATACCCATTCGCCGGCATGTGAGTCTGTCAGCGGCGGGAGCTGCACCGCGAAGCGCAACGTTATTGCAGCATCGTACATATTGATGCGGCTATCTGAGTTGGCATCTGCGGCAGCTTTGTTCGATGAATTGGGCACATCTAAATTAACTGCCATTCGGGCGATCAATGCGGCATCGTAAGAGGTAATCGCAGAACCGACGTGCTCCCCCTTCGTTTTGTTGAGGCGAACCGTATAATCTTTTTTTCCCCGAACAAACAATTGATAATTTCCCTGCTGGTCTGTGGTATCCATATATGCCGGATCAGCCGAAAGAATGGCGCCGGGAATTGACTTTTGGGATTGGAAATAGCTAACGCTGCCAGCGATTTTATAAGGTATTTGTTGGCTGGCAAAAAGATAAACTTCCCCGTTCCACTTCTGCACTTCATTATTGAATGGAGCCGCGATAAGAAAATCGCTGATGCCATCGTTATCAAAATCACCAGCCGACGCGCAGGCGAAACCGACACCCTCTGCAGCTCGCTCACAATAATCTGGAATCGTTGCGAATGGCACATTCCGCTTCCAGTCGGTGGCTTTTCCTCTAATCAAGTACGCTTTGCCATCCACAGGACCATTTTCGTCTTTATACGTTCCAACTAAGAAATCATCAAAGCCGTCGTCATCCACGTCACCGGCATTGGCCAGTCCCCAACCCGCCTGATCATCGGGGAGTTCGCCAAGATAGGTGGCATCGCATTCGTTATTTAATATAATTTCTTGATAGGGCCACCCACCATTTCTCCCAAAAAGAACATACACTTTTCCCGCATGAAAGCCGCCATCGATATCATGAATAGCCGAAATCAGCACATCAGAAATACCATCGCCATTGAAATCTCCGGCGCCTGCGACACGCCAGCCTAATCCCTCATTGGCGATCCGGGTGGTGCCATATAAGATCAAATCGGCATTTTCGAGATCGAAATTTTTGCCCCAATTGACCGAACGTTTTCCAAAAATAATAAACACGCGGCTTCTGCCAAAAGCGCCGATCGCAAAATCGGGAATGCCATCATTATTGATGTCGCCGATTCCGGCGACCGAGTACCCTGTTTCAGCGTCATCATTGGCAAAATAAAAGCTGCCGTCCGCCTGAGCCAATTGATCATATTTTACCCACGGTGTCCGGTGA
>JALOPY010000138.1 GCA_025453735.1 bacterium
ATATTTTCAACAACGGCGAAACCAGCGCCAACCGCAAAGCCATAAATGGCCGAATCGACCAGAAATCCCACTTTATTGGCTCGGATCAAGTAAATGATATAAATCGCTTTCAATGTCTCCTCGATAACTGGTGAAATGTACCTGGAATAGTCTGAGATTGAATCAACGAATAATGGAGAAAGCCAGTTGTTCAAAAAATAAGCGACGATGGCAACTATTCCACCGATGAATATGGTTAGTACAATCGATCTCAGCCTGACTAGCTTATAGCTATCTAGCGAAACCAGGGCGATGAGAAAGAGAAGTACTGGAAACAGGCTAAGAGCGATTTTGATAAGAATAAACATGTTTCGATTTTAGATTTTTGATTTTAGAATTCGGAATTTTGTCTCCAACGGATTGAAAAAAAATAACGGATAAAAAATTAAAATCCGTTGGGTTCTCCTTCGGCGAATCAATTAATAGAAATCTGCCAAGGAAGATTGTTTCTATCAGTTAGAAAAAATATATTTTTATTTTGCTAAGATTTCAGAATCGAGACATCACAATATCTTCAATGAAACCATCAATTCCGTCGATGGTTTATCGTATTTCTCGAACGCTACTGCATAGCCGAATGAGATGGTCGAATTTAATAATGACCAGGTGACCAATCGAACATCCACCTGACCGCCAATATTCATCAGGCGTCTGCGATATTGTTCGGCATCAATATTGGTCACAATCCCCGATGAGAAAAGCGACAATCGAGCCCATCGGAGATAAAAACTGGTCACGCCAACGCGACGGAATCGCAGCGGTGGCAGTGTCCATTCGAGCATCAATTTGCCATAATTGGTGCCGCCAATATCATTCAACTCCACGCCGGGAAAGCTATAATATTCTCGATAGCGGCTCATCTCCTGATAATCAATCCAATTGTTGCCGAATCCACCAAAATAATAATTGGCAAACGGTTCGTCCCGATCGCCAAAAGAATAACCTGCGGAGCTTCTGAGCCAGATCGAAGAATGTGCAATCGGCAATAAAGTGCCATAATCAAAGCTGGAAAAGAGACGAGGAAAGTATCTTGTGTTGACATAATTTGTCCTGGAGACCAGCCGCCAGGTAATACCCTTCTCATATTCGACAGCGCCGAGGGATTTGAGCAGATAGGAATAATTTAATCTTGCGCTGAAGGTCAGAAACCGATCAAACGAAGTCGAAATATTTTGAAAATCAGGCAGCCGTTCCAATCCACCATAGCCAGCGATAGAAAGGGTGTAGTCTAAAATCTTTGGCTTGTTATAAAATAGTGTGTTATTATATTGCAGTCCCAATGAATAGCCTTTGCGACTGGTTTTGGTCGGACCAAACAGGTCATAAAAATCGGTGGCATTATAGGCGCCATTCAGCTTCCAATTCCAATGATGATATTCAAAATTGAGATGAAATCGCTCATTCGCCTTTAAAAACTGGTAGGGCGAATAGGCGGCGGTAACATAAACGCCATCAATACCGCCCAGTGGATCCTGAAGATTGACTCGAAATCCATACGCTACGAGATCTTTGTAGCCTTCGATCACAGGATAGGCTGAAGCAAGCTTCATCGTTTTCAATCCGTGATAGCTACCTGAAGAAATTGTCAGTGTGTCGAGGTCGATCAGCGACGGCGAAGGGGGATCGAGCTTCCAGGTTGTTAAGACAGGATATTTTTTGATAATTTGATTTCCCAAAAATTTGATCGCTTTGACATGTTGTGGCTCAGCAGCAATCATCGCAGGATAAAATCCCTGTCCCGAATAACGAAAAACAATCAAAGAGTCATCGGATACTGGCACAGGTCTGAAAAAGCCTGTTTCGCAATTGGTCAGGGCTAAGGTTGTTTTGGTTTCAAAATCATAGCGATATACGTTCGAAACACCGCTGTAATAGGAAGTGCCAAACAGATATTTGCCGTCTGGAGAGAACACAAAATTTTGTGGGGAATTATCTTCAAATTCCTCAAGAACTTCATAATCGCTACTGCCCGCTAACAGATCTTTGATCTTCCATCGGATCAGGCGTTGCCTGCCATTGATTTCGACCAGGGATGCGGATAGATAAGCCCCATCAGGGGAGATATCAATATCAAAAATATCTTTGCCATATTTTAATGGCAAAACTTCTTGAAAATGTTGATACGGGTCAGGCACCCTTACCAGCGTTGAAAAACCATCAGAGTGTCGCACGCCCCAGATGGATTTATCGATGCGATTAAATGCCAGATCGCCCATTCTGGATTTTCTCATCAGCACGGTCACCTTGCCCGTTTGAATATCGACAACATTTAAATCCCGCCATGAGCTGCTGTTATGGGTGGTAAAAAACAAGCGATTGGAGGATGGATCATAAGTTAGTGAGGTCACATAATAAAGCGCTGGTGTGGGAACATCACAGATTTTATGAATTGTGGCTTTATCCAAATCGAGCGCAGCGATGTGAGCCATTTGCCCTGGGAAATTCACGCCCACGTACAGTTTTCTATTAGCAGCATCGTAGCACGTCCGTGAAACTGAACCCAGCGCCCTGGGATATATAATGCGATAGGGAGTGATTGGAGTTAAGCTGATTGAATCCAGGTTGGCTCGCTGCCAATCATGCTCCCAGGCGATCCACCTCGACCATTCATCATCGAGCGAAACGCCATAGACATTTTTAAACTGCGCCGAAAAATAGCGTTTGCTCTCCCGGGAGCGATCATACCATTGCAGTAATTTTTCAATGCCATATTGATCTGCCAGATAACTGACAAACCGAGTCCCATAAAGATAAGAGTTGACACCGATCTGAAAATCAATGGTCGTGCCTTCAGATTCCAGCCCCACGACATCATAAAAATAACTGCTATCGAGCACCATGGTTCGGAACACCATTTCGTCATAGCCGTTCTGGGCTCTGCCAATGCCGCCCGCCATCCAGGTTTCCATGAATACCGCAATCCCCTCATGATACCAACGGGGACAATACCAGCGGGGTGTGGTCAGAAAGCTGTAAACCATGGAAAGCGGATTTTCCGCAGTGGGCGAGACTTTACCGCCGAACAAAGTTCTAAAAAAAATGTCGGTTTTGTTGGCTTTGTCAGTCGCCAGCACATGAACCAATTCGTGGTTCATCACCCAATTCATGCGCTCATTGCTCGGCGAGGTTTCATAAACATAGTCAAACGGCTCGATTCCGACATTGATGTAATTCCAGGGAATGGTACTGGTGCCTGCCGAACCATAGTCATTGAAATCCTGGAACAAAATAGTGACTTCCTCTGACGGCGTGTAATTAAACAGGGCTCGATGAAATTTCAAAGAATTTTCAAAACAGCGAGCCGTGTGGGGCAGGAGATAGGAATGGTGTTTGTCATAATAAATTAGCCGCAAATTTTTAGTTCTCAGGGAATATAATGGAACCTGGGCGTTTGAACTGGTAATCAAGAAGAAAGGAATTGTTATTAGAAATATTTTAAAAATTAAGCTGCGAATCTGATCGAAGATAGGCTTAACGATTGGTATTGGTTTCATGAAAATTATCTCACGTTTGTTTATCGGAAGCTAATAAATTTAACGATATATGATTGCATCCATAAGGTTCAATCAAAGTATTTTTCAAAATCTGGAGGTGCAAGAATGCGTGCCTTTCTGCACCGCAAGAGTACATTCCATAAACAGGCTGTCTACGAACTAGGAAAAATTGGATTTTTAGTCAATATATAGTATTATCAATTTTTAGATGATCAATATATTGTATGTCTAGCCCCAAAAATCCTAGTTCATGGACAGGCTGTAAAGGGAATGCACTCCCTTTTAGCAATTTTTCAAATTAAAAATAACAATAAAAGGAGAAGACGCTTCCGCATCTCCTCCTATCATTTTTTACTTTATCAAACCCGATCTGATAGCCCGTTCTGACACAAATCAAGCGTTTACTGTTTACTGATTACTGGTAACTGCTGACTGAAGACTACCAACTGCCGACCGAAAACAACTACTCGTTCTGCTGCTTTTCCAGCGACTGTGCTCGTTCCAACGTCTCCATCTGTTCCAGCGTCTGTGATCGTTCTAACTGCGGCATTTTTTCCAGCGTTTGATTTCTCTCCAGGGCGGGCAATTTTTGCAATGTTTCCGCACGTGCTGAAATGGGCATTCTTTCCAGAGCTTCGGCTCGTTCTAAAACGGGCATTTTCTCTAACGTTTGTGCTCGCTCCAGGATGGGCATTTTTCCCAGGATTATAGCTCGTTCTATAGCGGGCATTTTTTCTAACGCCTGTGCCCTTTCTAATACCGCCATATTTTCCAGCGTTTGGGCTTGTTCCAGAACTGGCAGTCGTTCTAATGCTTGCGAACGTTCCAAGGCAGGCATTTTTTCGAGCGTTTCGGCTCGTTCCACTACTGGCATTTTTTCCAGCGCAAATGATCGCTCAATGGCTGGCATTTTATTTATCGCTTCAGCCCGTTCCAGCGCAGGCAGTTTTTCCAGGGTTTTTTGGGATTTTTCCAGAGTTGCCATCTGCTCTAATGTTTGACTTTTTTCCAGCGCATCCATTCGCTCTAACGCTTCTGATCTGGAGATTGTCTGCATGAACTCCAACGCCTGTGCTCGCTCCAGAACAGCCATATTTTCCAGCACTTCTGTCCGTTCCAATACTGCCATATTTTCAAGCGTTTCGGCGCGCTGCAAAACTGCCATCATTTCGAAGGTTTGCGCTCGTTCCAGGACTGGGAATTTTGCCAGTGCCTCAGATCGTGCCAATCCAGGCATTTTTTCTAATGCAAGCGCTCGCTCTATAACAGGCATCTTTTCTAGCGTCTGAGATCGATCGAGTGCTGGCATCTTTTCCAATACTTGCGCTTGTTCCAGAGCTGGCATCTTTTCTAACTCTGCGGCTCGCTCTAACACGGGCATCTTTCCTAATTCGGCAGCTTTCTCTTGCAAAGCTAATAATTGCGCTGCATCTCCCGTCTCTTCTCCCTCTAGTTCTACATCTTGATCCGTGATCTGCTCTACCCGATGTTTCTCTGCTTTTTCAACCCCACCGATCGTCCCCTTCACATCCTCAGTTGATGGTGACTGATTCAGGAAAGCAAAGTAAAGAATAAGGCCAACAGCCACAACTGCCCCGCCAATTAACAACGTCATTCGAGATTGCTTTTTCATGATTGTAACTCCCTCTTTGGTTAGAAAATAATTTTTGATTTAATTAAATTCACTCTAAATACAATTAAAAAAATTAAAAGTTGATTCAGGTTTCAGCCTGTGTTCTACAAAGAAATACTTTGTGTAAAACGCACTTCTCCCATTACGGATATTTTTAATCCGATGGGCTTGCCATCTACAGCGACCTCGGTGAAAAACAGAAAAAACTGAATGTCTCCTGCCGATAAGCTTCGTACATAGTTTTCGCCTGAGTCATAAGATATTTTTGCTCGACTGCCCGAATTGAAGTGCGAAAATCGCAGATGAGATTGGTCATAATCAAATTCAATTTCGATCTCCTGCTGGCTGCTCAGGTCAGTTTCGATCACGATGATATTTTGGTGTCGCTTCATAGTGATCGTCCCATTGATTTAAGGGAGCGCAATCGGCATGCTCTGAATGGTTTTGAAACCCGCTTTTTCATCAATCCCAATCGTTCCATAAAAGTCCGCCACATCCGTACCCCGTTTGGAAATTACATTTTCAAGCAGGGCGGAATATACCAGAATCCCAACCAGGATGCCCAGTGCAAACGCATACGCCAGTTTGGGCGTCGGCTTGATCAGCAGGTTTGATACCAGTGCTTTTAACCTGCCTGGTTTTGTGGCTTTAGAATAACGATTCAAGTCGATGGAGTTCATTACATATTTTTTAATATTGGGCGAAGGTTCCACTCTCGGAATTTTACTCAGCAGTTCAGACGTCTGGCGAAGATCATTATATAATTTTTGAGCTTCTGAATTAGCGCTGAGATAGTTATGAAGCCTCTCCTGCTCGCTCTTTGTTATCACGCCATCAATTTCTTTATTCATCAATTCGATATATTTTTCATCAATCATGTCCCACGATTCCTCTGTTGATTAAAACATTCTTTAACACCTGTCTGGCAGAGAACAAACGGGACTTCACCTTCTGTTCTGAAATATCAAGCATAAAAGCCATCTCTTGATAGGAAAAACCCTCGAAATGTTTGAGCACAATCAAGACACGATGCTCCAGCTCGATCTCCATCAAAGCATCCTGAATCCGCTCGCTCAACTCCAACTCGTCATAAATCTCTTCGGGCGATTTTCCCTGTGTGATGAAATCAGCATCCAACTCTGCCAGTCGTTTTTTCTGATTCATCAGATTCAACGATTCGTTCAGAGCGATCCGATAAAGCCAGCTAAAGAACTTAAATTTCGGATTAAAGCTGTTTAGCTTTTCATAGACTTTTATGAATACCGACTGGGTGATGTCTTCGGCATCATCATAATTGTCAGTCATTCGATAGACAATATTAAATATCTTTTTCTGGTATTTATCGATTAGCGCCTCGAATTCCTTGGTATTTCCTATCAAACATTCTTGTACCAGATCCGTGTCATTATTTGCTATCATAATTACAATTCAAAATGAAAAAAGTTGGTTTCGTTTTGGTTTCGGATTAGAATACAGAAATAAAAAAAAATAACATCCGTTGGGTTGTTTCTATCAGTTGGAAAAAAATAGAAACATGAAAAAGATTCA
>JALOPY010000720.1 GCA_025453735.1 bacterium
TGATAAAAAGACCAGACGCCCCCTGATCGGCGCCAATGTGCAGGTTCTCAGCACGTTACTTGGCGCGAGCTCTGATGCACAGGGGAATTTTTTGATCCAGAATATTCGACCGGGCAGCTATTCGATTCGGGTTTCGATGATGGGATATCGTGCTATTACCATCGAAAAATGTGTCATTCAAGAAAATGAAACGACAAATCTCATATTTGCATTAGAAGAGACATTCATCGAGTTTGATCCCATCATTGTTACCGCCGGAAAAATAGAGCAGCGGCTGGATCAGGCGCCAGTTTCAATATCCGTCATCACGGCAAAAGAAATCTCGACAAAAAATCCAGTCAATCTCATCGAGGCGCTGGAAACTGCATCGGGAATAAATTTTATCGGGAATCAAATCAATATTCGCGGCTCGACAGGCTATGCTTTTGGGGCGGGAAATAAAGTTCTGCTGCTGTTGGACGGCGTTCCGGTCTATGCCAGCGATACCGGTGAGTTCAATTGGGACCTGCTGCCGCCACTCGATATCGATCGGATTGAAGTGCTGAAAGGAGCGGGATCAACCTTGTGGGGTGCTTCAGCACTGGGCGGAGTGATTAATATTATCACAAAATCGCCCACGGCGGAAGGCAAATTTATCTGTTCTATAAAAGCGGGAAAATACGATCAGCCGCATTATAAAGAATGGCAATGGACCAACCATGATCGCCTCTATTATACCCGAGAAGATGTTAGCTACAACAAAAAAATTGGCAGGACCGGATTCCAAGTTTCCGCGGGCCACTCAGCTTCCACAGGCTTCACGCAATTGGGTGATTTTCAAAAATATAATTTGACCGGGAAGATCGAATACCAATTTCCAAATGATATGAAGTGGACAACTTATGCCGCGTATAACTTTGTTGACCGCGGTTTCTTTGTACAGTGGAAGGGTCAAAACGATCCCTACGAGGTTGATGAGACCAACTTAAATAACTTTGTCCAGTTGAACCAGCTTAATCTTTATGCGAAAATTGCGATCCCCTTCTCGTCTCGATTCGCCATGAACCTTCGCGGCTCATTCGTTCGCACGCTTATGGGGAATCAATTCGGCGAAGGCAATAATTTCAATCCCGCGTTTGGACAGGGACTGGAGCTGCAATCCAACTGGATTCCACATCCACATCACCAGGTTACAATCGGCTTGCAATATCAAAGCGATGCAGGAAGCGCCAAATTTTTTGGGGAGCATCGAGGATTCTTTCTCGGCCCCTATTTGCAGGACGAATGGAAAATTCGAGAGAACGTTCGGCTCACGGCTGGTTTTCGTTATGATCGCTACCAACTGATTGGCGACCGCCGGGAAGATCTGTTCAGTCCTCGCCTGGGGATCAACTGGCAGCCCTGGCAAGCAACAAGTTTCCGTGCTTCCATCGGAAGCGGTTTCCGGGCTGCAACAATTGTGGAGCGATTTTTAGAACTCAGCGTGATGAATTTTAAAATCATTTCCAATCCCGAGCTTAAAGCGGAGAGTTGTCATGCGTTCGATCTTGGGATTCGTCACTATTTTTCAAGAAACTGGAACATAGATATCTCGCTTTTTAACAATGAATATTTTGAATTGATCGAAGCCCATCTCGATCTCATTCGTGGACAAATCCAGTTCAGGAATATTCCACGCGCCCGAATCCGTGGCATCGAAGCGACCAGCAACATCAGCGTTCCGATGAAGATATTTGGGATCACGTTTACACAAAACTTTCAAGCCAACATTACGGCAATGGATCATCAGGATTTGAAATGGAACGACCCGCTCCCCTATCGTCCCCAATTATTAGCCACGCTGAAATCGTCATATCTAATTGGCAAAGCTCAGCTTCATATCGATTACCGCTATGCCTCCAGGATTGAAGCCGTAAAACTCTACCCCATCAACGACCGGGTTCGATGAAGTTTCTCGACGTTCGTCTGTCGTACGAGGTTGGCAGAATGACGATGCAATTAGGCGTGAATAACTTGCTGCAATACAACTATGCCCCGATGGAAAGTAATCTGATGCCAATGCGGACGTTTACGGCTTCGATTTTGGGCGAAATTTAAATACTCAAAAATTAAAATTATTTAAATTGACTATCGAAAAATAAATCTATATATTAGCAATACATATTGTTAAAGTAATTCAGATTTTTTGATAAACTTTTGATGGTCTGGTTAATTTGGTTAGCGAAATTCATATCGACAGATTTGATTTTTTCTGAAATTGAATAATTCGATTTAATTTCTGATATAATAAAATAACTGAAAAAGATACGCCACTTGGAAATACAACATGGATGTCACCCAAACAAAGTGCGCTGCGTGTAATAAAAAATTAAGTGTACCCATTATATCAAAATCTGGAATCTTATGTGATACTTGCAAATGTCAAGGTTTATTCAGAAAAAAATTAATTATTACTGGTATTACCAGGATGAATAAAGGGAATATCTGTGTAAGCGGGATAGACCCTGAAACTTGGCGATTTGTTAGGCCTGTTTATCCCTCTGGGCTAGAAAGAGATTTTATAATGGAAGGCACAACTCAGATAGTTCGGTTGTTTAATGTAGTTGAAATGGAATTAAAA